>JAKAUU010000022.1 GCA_021817505.1 Microcaldota archaeon
CTGCCCTAGTATTCCTTGTGGCGCTTGGCCTTGCGTATTGGGTCCCGATTGGGATAATTGCTGCCCTTGCTTTCCTTGTGGCGTTTGTAGCGGCTGTGATTGGCTCGTACTATGCGACACACTGGTGGATCAGCTCCATACAGAAGGATCTGCAGCTCCGAGACCAGCAGAGATCGCTAAAGAATAAAAAACAAAGCAGCAAGCAGCAATCATCCTAATTATTTTAAAACCAGCTCTAATCCTATTAAATCAGATGTTGAACTCAGCAACCTTCTTCCACCACTTCCATTTCCTCTCTATGTAATAGTCAAGGGAGTATCTGCTCGTGCCCTGCTCTGCATTTATGACTATCAGCATAAGAAACACTATTGCATATATTATCGCAGTCCCGATATCTGTGGAAGACGGGCCATAAGGCCCTCCAAAGCCTTCAGGAACGCTCCAGATTAAAAGGCTGAGCACAAACCCGCCGCTATAGCCTACCCTGCGCATAAATCCCAATATCAGAGATATTGCAACAGCGAGCTCCGAGAATGCAATTATATATGCCCAAGCTGCAGGATTAAACGAGGTAAAATTAACCCAGAAGGCGAACCACGGGGCCAGCCAGCCAGGTTGCCCCTGTCCTCCGGATTGTATGAGATTGGAAAAGTTCTGTGCGAAGCCAGGCTGAAATTTGAAGTATGCGTCAATCAGCCAGACAAATCCGAACGCAATCCTGGCTATGCTCTTGATGTAGTTTGCATTTCTGTAAATAAAACCACTTTTATTAATGCCGGCCATCAGTTATAGTTGATTAAGCAATTTTAAATAAATTTTGAAAATTATTACTTCGTAATACCCAGATCAATATCATGCAACATCCTGGAAACCTTAATCTGCAGTGGAATAACGCATACGCTGATTTTATATATCAGGCATCATACCATTTGCAGTTGGGATTGCATGGCCACGCAGCAGAAGCTTAAGCACCTGATTGAATCACAGCAACTTACAGTGCCGATAATAAAAGAGATATTCGATAGCACGGATCTTATCCGTGATGGCAACTATGGCAGAAAACCCAATGGAAAGATACTCGCAACTCTCTTCTACGAACCCAGTACGCGAACAAGGCTAAGCTTCGAATCGGCGATGCTCAGGCTCGGCGGAAGCGTAATATCTACGGAAAATGCAAAGGAATTCTCATCTGCGATAAAGGGCGAATCCCTTGAGGATACTACGAGGATCGTAGCGGCATACTCTGATTGCATAGTATTAAGGCACCATGAGGATGGTGCAGCAAGGCGCGCAGCTTCAGTAAGCAAAGTCCCTGTGATAAACGGCGGCGATGGAAAAGGCCAGCATCCTACCCAGGCGCTTCTCGATCTATACACTATAAAGACGGAAACGGGAAGGACTGAAGGCCTTAAGGTAGTGATGGCTGGCGACCTGAAAAATGGCCGTACCGTCCGGTCGCTCAGCTATCTACTTGGCAAGTTCAATGAAAATGAGATAATATTTGTCTCTCCAGAGCATCTAAGAATGGAGGACGACATTAAGGATTATCTAAAGGAGCGCAAGGTCAGATTTTCCGAAGAGGATGATCTTCAAAAGACGCTTCCTAAAGCAGATATCATTTACATGACCAGAATACAAAAAGAGCGCATGAATGGGGAAGATTATCTTAAAGCCAATGGTAGATACAAGATCGATTCCGAGAGTTTAAAGCTCGTGAGAGCTGAATCAAGGATAATGCATCCGTTGCCGCATGTGGAAGAGATAAATCTGCCTATGGATATCGAGAATAATGACAAAAGAGTGGCATACTTCAGGCAGGCAGAGAACGGCCTCTATGTAAGGATGGCAGTCCTAAAGCACCTTCTAAGATAGATATTTATATGGACTCTGCGGGACTTGCAGGCCTATAGATATTCTAAAAGCCATTTGAACCCGCAACCTCCTGCATGCCATGCAGGCGCGCTACCGTTGCGCCAAGAGCCCATAAGGATAAAGTCTTATACTGGGGAAATGAAGAGAATGTTTCCTCCTCTAAGAAGTATCGTGTTGAGTCTCGCCTTGAGATCCCCCTCCTCTACCTCCTCTGCATTCTCTATGACGATATTCATATGTGCATCAAATGAGACGACCTTTCCCCTTATGTCTGTCCCATTCTTCAGCCTTATCATCACTTGCTGTCCTATGGATTTGTTCAATAGATCAAACGGTCTGTCCTGCGGCATATTAAAACACTTGTTCTTGTATATTCATTGATTTATAGAGATAAAACAATTTAAAAGGCTATTTCTTTTTGCCGATCTTGGAAAGGTCCTCCTTCTTTATCGCAAGTTTGACGGTTCCAGTTCCAACAGGTACCTGTTTGCCCACAAGGACATTTTCGGTAACTCCGTTCATGTGGTCTATCTCGCCGTAAACTGCAGCGTGGACAAGATGCTTTACCGTTTCCTCATAAGCGGCCCTTGCAAGCACGGAACCTTTTTCTCCTGAAAGGCCATGCCTTCCGACTCCCTTTATGTTGCCCCGTGCAGTCATTGCGTCAGCTATCAGCGCAAGATGCCTCCTGTTCACTCCAATCTTCTGCTCATTGAGTGTCTTTGCAAGCTCATCCGCTATCACGTTCCTTGCCGCCTCAACGCCGAAGAGCCTGTATACTGCAAAAACATCATTCGTTATTATCCTTGTCGAATCTACTCCAGGTATGTCTATTATGCTCTCGATATCGCTTCCAGATGCGATCAGATAGAACTCCTTAGTCTGTTCATCCTGCCTTATCATGACCTTGCCTGCCCCTTCAATGCCGCTTATTATCGAGTTCATTATCCTGACTCTCTCGGCACGTACCTTCTTAGGGTCCCTTGTGCCAACACTTATCTCTATAGTTCTTCCATCAGCTTTGGTTTCGAAACCAAAGTCCTTGGATATCTTCGAGGCGACGCCCTTGGTAGTTATCCTTGCGGCTTCTACTTCCTGCGAACTGAGTATGAGCCTTATCTTGCCCTTTGCAAAATTCTCATCCACCCTTCTAACCACGGAATTCATGGTAACCTCGCTGATCTTCCTTACCATCTCATCCGCTTTATCGAAGCTCTTCGCGATGCCTTTGTCAAGATAGATGTAAGTTATCGGAGTGGTCGGCTTTTTCTTAGCGTCTACAAGCTCCACTATCCTCGGAAGGCCTGATGTTGATATTGTGGATTCCACTCCTGCGTAGTGGAAGGATCTTAGAATCATCTGAGTTCCTGGTTCTCCAAGGGACTGTGCAGCCACTGTTCCTACAGCTTCTCCGTACTGTACCCTGAACTTGTTCTTTTCTTCCTTTGCCATAATATCACTCTATATTCTTTACCTTGGTGTACATAGGGTCCACCAGGTCTCCGCCATACTGCGTCTCTATCAGGTTGTTTGCAGCATCCCTTACGCTATAGTCGACGTCCACATAATAATCCTGAAGGGCATTGGAAAGTCTTCTGTAGAGATATCCGCTCCTTGCAGTAAGCAGGGCCTTGTATATCTCAGAACCTCTTGAACCTACTGCGTGCATGAAGAGGTCTATAGGGTCGAGACCGCCATAGAAAGATGTTGTTACGAAGCCTCTGCCCTTAGGCGAGAGATCTCCAGGCTCTATGTGAGGAAGTGCCCTCCTTGTAGCATATCCGCGGTTAATCCTGCCTCCTGTGATCGTTGCCTGCTGCCCCAGGAACATCATCATCTGCACTACGTTTAGTATGTTTCCTCTTGCTCCTGATGAGACCATATCCATTGCCGTGTTCTTTTCTGTCTTGGTCTTAAGCACATCTGCACCGGCCCTGTCTCTGACAAGATTGAGCTCTGCTATTATCATGCGCTCCAGGGAGCTCTTCTGCGTATATCCTATCAATGATTCGAGCTTGCCCTCCTTGTAATCGGATATGAGCTTCTTTACCTTCTCGAAGGTCTCTGCGAGCATGCGCTCCCTGTCCTTTACAAGCCTGTCGTCATTCACGTACTCTCTCACTCCGAGGGTGAATCCCATGAGCGTTACGTAGGCGTCAAGCATCTTAGAAGAGCTGTATATGAACTTCTTGAGCTCTTCAAAGCCATAATCATTGCGTATCTTCATAAAGAGGGCGTTGTTGCCTCTGCCTATGCTGTTATTGTCTATCCTTCCATCTATGAGCCTGCCATTCTTTATTTTGGCCTTTCCGGACTTTGTCTTAAACTCAAAGCTAAGGTCTCTCGGCAGAAGCATCGAGAAGACATCCCTTGCAAGGTACTTGCCATTCTTCGCTTCTTCAGGAAGTTCGTATATACCCGATACTGCAAGCAGGTATGCGGCTTCCTCCTTTGTGACATATGCATCTTCAGCGGTCATCTCATAGGCTCCTGTTATGCCGTCCTGCTCCGTCCCTATCACCACATTTCCATCCCTGGGTGAGAAGACCTGGTTATGCGCCATCATGAGAACCTTCGCTTCTGCCCTTGCCTCAAGAGTCTGCGGCACGTGCAGGTTCATTTCGTCCCCGTCGAAGTCAGCATTGTAAGGCGCAGCGACGCAGAGGTTAATCCTGAAGGTCTTTCCAGGGAGCACCTTTGTCCTGTGGGCCATGATCGACATTCTGTGAAGTGAAGGCTGCCTGTTGAACAACACAATATCTCCATCTACAAGCTGTCTCTCCATCATGTCTCCAGGAGATAATTCCTTAAGTATCTCTTCCTTGTTCGTGTCTATGACTCGCTTCCTCTTTCCATCCCTGCTTATTACATTGAGCACTGCAGGGTAATCCTTTGACATCAGCATCTTCTTTGCATGCTCTATATTCCATTCTGTTACATAGAACGGAACTGTCAGCTTCGAAGCTATCGCAAACGGCACTCCTACCTCGTCTATATCCACATTCGGATCGACGCTGATTACCGTTCTTGCAGAGTAATTGACGCGCTTTCCGCTAAGGTTGTACCTGAATCTGCCTTCCTTGCCCTTCAGTCTCTGTGTAAGGGTTTTGAGAGCCCTTCCGCTCCTGTGCCTTGCAGGAGGTATGTTCGAAGTCTCGTTGTTGAAGTATGTTGTAACGTGGTACTGGAGCAGCTCCCAAAGGTCGTCTATTATTATCTGCGGAGCCCCTGCATTCAGGTTCTGCTCTAGCCTCTGGTTTATCCTCATTATATCTACAAGCTTGTGCGTCAGTTCGTCCTCGCTCCTCTCTCCGCTCTCAAGAGTGATCGAAGGCCTCACGTTCACAGGAGGCACAAGGAGTATGTCTATTATCAGCCATTCCGGCCTTGAATTCTCGGCATCTATGCCAAGTATCTCAAGGTCATCATTGCTTATCTTCGAGACCATGTCCCGTATCTCATTTGGCTTAAGCTTGTAATCTTCCACATAGAAGTAAGTAGGCAAGGAGAACTTCAGCTTCTTCTTCTGCGTCCCGCACCTCTCGCACTTCTTTATGTCCTTGAGCCTCTTAAGCATGGCGCTCTTAACCTCAGCGGCGCCCTCTTCCCCCTCTGCCACTATCGCATCAGGGTCTATCGGCTTTTCTCCTCTGTACTTTGCGAGGCTCTCGTCGTCGAGCAGGAGCCTGTTGCAGTTCCTGCATGTTGACTGAAGTATCATGTAAAGCGTCTTCCCGAATTCAGAATGTATGGCCGGACGCACGAGTTCTATCCTTCCAAAGTGGCCGGGACAGGACTTTGCCCTCGCTCCGCAGGTCTTGCAGATTAGTCCAGGGTCTATCACTCCGAGGCGCTGATCCAGAAGTCCGCCATCTATGGGATAACCGTCTTCGTTGTACGTATCAGGAACTGTGAGCTTTACAACTCCAAGTGCCTTGATGTACTCGGGATTCATTACTCCAAACTTTATATGACTAATTGCCTCGGTCTTCATAATATCACTCATTTACCTTCATTCTAGGCATTATGTGCAGCGACTTTATCTCGTCGAGCAATACCTTGAATGCATAGCTCATTTCCACTTCAACGAAGTCTGAGCTCTTGTCTATAGGGCAGACGTTGACGCGCTTGACATGGTCATAGTAGCCTATGTTTCCGCACTGCTTGCATACAAGGACATTGGTCTTGTCCGACTGGTCAAGCAGACGCTCCTTGAGGAGCAAGCTCGCCCCGTATCCTATAAGCGTATCTCTTTCCATCTCTCCGAATCTGAGAGCACCCTGCCTTGCCTTTCCTTCAGTAGGCTGGTGCGTGAGTATCTGCACCTTTCCTCTGCTTCTTACCTGCATCTTATTGCTTACCATATGGTAGAGCCTGTTGTAATAGGCGACTCCTGTAAAGATCCTGGCCTTGAACTTCATTCCCGTAATCCCGTCATACATCTCTTCCTCTCCATACTTGTCAAAGCCGCTCTCTTCGAGCATCTTCCCGTAAGCATCCATCCTGTCCAATCCGTCCTCTGCAAAAGCGGTTCCGTCTATCATGCGGCCCTTTACCGAGCCTGCCTTTCCTGCAAGCTCCTCAAGCAAATGCCCAAAAGTCATTCTCGATGGCACGCTGTGAGGGTTTAGCAGCAGATCAGGTATTATTCCTGAATCTGTGAAAGGCATATCCTCCGGAGGCACTATAAGAGAAGTTACTCCCTTCTGCCCGTGCCTGCTTGCGAACTTGTCGCCGTTTTCAGGCACTCTGAGGCTGCGTATCCTTATCTTTACCAGTTTCGTAGCTCCAGGGGATTCAGTGACCATTACGCTGTCAACAACCCCTGTCTCTCCTGTCTTCAAAACCGTTGAATCGTCCCTTACCTTCTCCTCTATTCCGCTAGGGCCCATGCTCTCCTCAAGGAATCTCGGCGGCGAGACCTTCCCTATCAGCACGTCCCCTTCCTCCACATCCATCTCAGGCTCTATTATCCCGTCATCGCTGAGCTTCGAATAGAAGTGCTCTCCCATGTACCCTTCTGCTGTTGCGGGAGGTATCTTCAGCCTGTCCCTCTGCCCTCCAGGATATCTCCTCTCTTCGTCGGTATAGGTCTTGTAGAACAGGCTTCTCCCTACTCCTCTCTCCACAGAGGCTCTGTTAAGAACCACTGCGTCCTGCATGTTGTATCCGTAATAAGTGGAAAGAGCAACAACGAGGTTCTGTCCGCTAGGATGCTTCTGTATGTTTGCCTTTCTGTATGATACTGTATTGACTATAGGCACCTGCGGATAGAAGAGCAGATAACCTCTGGAATCAAATCTCTGGTTGAAGTTTATCGCATAAAGTCCCTGGGACTGCTTTATGAAGTTCGCAAGCATTGCCTGCCTTGCGATGCTGTTATGCTCAGGATAAGGCGACGTGCTTACCGTAAATCCGAAAATAGACGCTATGTCAACTTCAACATGCGTATGCTTCGGAGTAATATCCTTCTCCTCGAAGGCGACAAGCGCATTCTCCTCCTCTTCAGCATCAAGGTACTCAACTATCCCATTCCTGAAAAGGTAATTGAAGTTTATCTCCTTGTTCTTAAGCTTCTCAATGATCTCCTGAGTGAGCTTCGATTTTCCATTCTCTATGATGACATACGGCTTCCTGACTCTTCCACGGTCGCTGTTTATGTTTATGTAATGCTGTTTTCCATAATGGGCGACATTTACCTCTCCGGATATGACTCCGGTTCTCCTTGCGTTCCTTATTTCGCTGACGAACTTTGCCGGATCCTCTACAATCCCTATGTCTCTTCCATTAAGGTAAACATGAGTCGCTTCGTTTTTTACCATATCATCACTCACTTGCCTTCTTCTTAAGGCCCATCAGTTTGTCCTCGAATGAGGACTCTTCAGCCCCTACCGTTACCTTTGACATCAATGCCAGGTACTTGGTAAGTCCTACTTCCTGTCCTTCTGGTGTTTCAGAAGGGCAGATCTTGCCCCACTGGGTGCCATGCACCTCTCTCGCTTTGAAGTGCGGGTGCTTCTTTGCAAGAGGGGATTTCACCCTTCTCAAATGCGTATAAGCGCTTGAGAAATTCGTCCTGTCAAGAACCTGGGATATTCCTGTCTGTCCTGCAACCCATGTTCCCGTTCCCATTGCATATGAGATGCGCTCCGTTATCGTATCAGGGTTAATTATCGACTGTATGCTTAGCTTCCTTCCACGTGCGCTTGTCCTCTCTATCTGGTACTTGACCTCCTTTGTGAAGAACCTAAACGCATATGTAAAGAGGTCTTCCATGAGCTCGCCTGCGAACTTGATGCGCTTGTTTGCGTAATGGTCCTTGTCATCCTCGCGTGCAAGCTTGTTGCCCACCATGGTCGCCTTCCTTGCCATTGTCAGTATATATTCTGCCTTTTTGTACTTTTCTTCAGCAGTTTCTCCAACGTGCGGAAGCAGATAGTTGTTTATCTGGGTCTCAGCCCTTGAGAGCTGGTACTCAGGAGCCTGCCCCGGGGCAGCCATCCTTCCAAGCTCAGAAATAGCCTCATTCTGGGTCATGTTTCTGTAGTCGCTTACCTCAAGGTTAAGCATAACGTCATTCCTAAATGCCAGTGAATCCGAAACATTGTTCAGCAAATCCTTCTCCGACATGCCCAGTGCCCTGAGGAGCAGTATGAGATTAACGCTCTTGGATATTGTAGGAAACTCAACGGTGTAGATTCCATTCTGGTTTCTTGAAACGACGCATCTTGCCCTGAATCCAGGGGCTGTTGAGAAGACAACGCTATTTACCTTATCTCCGCCCTTTCCTTTTGTCGTTATAACGCGGTTAGGTGCAATATCCTCAAGGCCTATGAGCACGCGCTCTACCCCTTTTATTATGAAATAGCCTCCAGGATCATCAGCATCCTCCCCTTCTTCCACAAGCTGCTGCTTAGACATTGTTTTTATGTAGCAGAGATCACTTCTTGCCATGATCGGCAGTTCGCCTATGAATACCTCACCGAAAGATGCCCTCTTCTCTATGCCCCTTATAACAGGAACTACTTCTATGAATATCGGTGCAGAATAAGTGAGGTTCCTCAGGCGTGCCTCGTTAGGCATTATCTGCCTTCTTGAACCATCCGCTTCTATAATGGAAGCCTTATCCAGCCTTATGTTACCCAGCTTAAGGGAGAATCCCTCAACGCTTGGCTGAACCACATTCTGTCTATCTACAACTCTCTGCAGACCTTGGCTTACGAACCTGTTAAAGCTCTCAAGCTGGTGCTGTATCAGAGGCATTGTGTCCAAATAAGATTCCAATAAAACGCTGTTGTTATCCATAAAGACTACCCTTAGCCCTCTACAATCAGCCTGTAGTAGGGTACTTTAATACCACTTTCTTCCCTATCTATCTTAACGACCTGCCCAGGCTTGCCATTCAATATCTTAACCTGAGGATCGTTTTCAAAAATCTTAGGCAAATTCTCGAGCTTTATGTCAAGCTCTTCCAAAAGTTCCTTTACCTCCTTCTCCGTCATCAGTTTGTGCGGAGGTACAATAACATGGTTGCTTCTATCTGACAAACATACACCTATAAAGATAAAGAGTAGGGACTAGCACAGACACTTCCGCTATTTATAGAATAAATACATTTATATAGTTTTGTCAGCTTCTGGCGGAATGAGATAAAACCGTTCAAATGATCATATTGGTTCTGGAAACGGGTAGCCCGACCTTATCAGAAGATACAAAACTCTAAGCTATGTGTTGGCCTTTAACCGGATCAACAAAAGTCTCCAGGTACGGGCCATGAAGATCCTTGCGGATAGGAGCTACTTGTAATATTGGACATCTTGCAATAATACCATATTTGGGTCGTGCCCTGATAACAGCCTCCAGGCTCTCCGTTCGTTATGCATATGTAATAAGAAGAAACGGAGCAGTATACATTGTAAGTTCCGCCAATCTGCTGTTCTGCAGTGGTTCCGTTCATATATGGATATTGCGCCACTCCGTTTATATTGAATTTCAAGCATTCCATATAGGTGCTAAATTTAGCAGTATATGTTGCATCTCCAGTTACCTCCACGCTCCAAGGGTTGGCAGTCGAAGAAGCTCCATTCGGACACGCTCCTGAGCATGTCCAGCTTGAGAATACACCTGCATTTCCATTACTTGCAGTCAATGAAATTATAGATCCGTACGCGTACGTCCCTCCTCCAGAGACGCTGCCTGTGCCGCTTGGCGATACTGCAGTCGTTATCGTGTAAGTATCAGGTGCAAAATTAGCAGTCTCAGCGATATTGTTGTTTATCGTAATGGTCTGTGAAGTGCCTGTTCCGGAATAGCATCCGCTCCCTGAGCATGACCAGTCGACAAAATGATAGTTTGCAGCAGGAGTTTCAGATATTGTAACTGCAGATCCTGATGAATACGTGCCTGATCCCGGAGTAACACTTCCTTCAGACGAAGGACTTGCCGATTCAGTCAAGGTGTATTGAGGTATTGTTGTTGTAGTGGAAGTAGAAGTGCTAGTGGAGGTGGTGGAAGTCGATGTCGTAGTGGATGTGGAAGTAGATGTGGAAGTTGACGTGCTTGTCGAAGTTGATGTTGTAGTAGAGGTAGATGTGGAGGTAGACGTGCTTGTGGAAGAAGTGCTCGTAGAGGTTGAAGTAGAAGTTGACGTGCTTGTCGAAGTTGATGTTGAAGTAGAAGTGGATGTAGATGTGGAGGTGAACTGCGCGGCCTCTACCACATTGCTTGTAACTACTATGACATTTGAAGAGGCGCCTCCCGAATAGCAGTTGGTTCCTGTGCAGGTCCAGTCCTTCAAGGCGTATCCTGAAGAAGGAGTTTCCGATATGGTGAGCGGCGTGCCGTAGTTATAGACACCGTTTCCAGGAGAGACAGTTCCTCCTGCTGCAGGGTTTGCAGATTCCGTGAAGGTATATGTGTTTATTGCAAAGTTCGCAGTCTCCTGCATATTGTCTACGCCAAGTGTTATCGTCGTAGAAGGGCTTGTGCCGCTGTAGCAGCCTGTACCAGTGCAGCTCCAGCTGACAAAATGATAGCCTGTGGCAGGAGTTGCGGTTATCGTAATAGATGAACCAGCCTGGTAACTTCCTGTCCCAGGAGTCGCAGACCCGTCAGATGAAGGATTGGCAGATTCCGTGAACTGGTAATACAATACGCTTGATGTGGTTGAGGTAGAAGTTGTCGACGAAGTGGAAGAGGTTATTCCGGCCTTTGTCCCAAGTATGGTTCCTCCTGATGTTGCTGTGAACGTCGTGGATTGCGATGATGGAGAAGCGATTACGACTCCGCCTGTGCTGGACCAGGATCCGAAATTGTATCCTGAAGGGGTATTGCCGTAAAGCGTGTACTTTATTCCTTTAACTACTGCGACTACTGCCCCGGGCGCATATCTTGCGCCGTCTATAGTTACATTTACGCTGCCGCTGCTTATTGTAATGTAATAGAGTGAAGGCGCACTCAGTGAAACATATACGGTGCCAGTGCCGGTCGTGTTGAACACAGGCGCATTAGGGCTGAGCCCGTTGCAATAATTGTTCGAACATAAGCTGTACGAAACGCTGAACTTGGGATTCGCCTGCTCTCCAGACTGCAGACCTCCTGCTATGCCAGTTATGGTTGCATTACAGATAGAGACTCCTCCGTTCGGTATGTTTGCAGGTATGCACTCCCCTGAATAGACTGCATTGCTTGTACTCGGATAAAAGTAGAAATAACCTGGTTTGACGTATATGCCCGATCCGACATTGTTGGTAAATATGACATATGCCTTTGCATTTGTGGGGACTAAGGTATTGCCTATGATGTACATCCCCTGGCATGGCAGCTGAGGCGTAATATAACAATATGAATTGGTGTAAGTGGTGTTATGTATGCTTGTAATGTAAAGATAACCGAGGACAACCGCAAGAACTAGAAATGCAAATGCGAAGATGACTATATACTCTACTGCAATCTGCTCCTTTTTAGTCTGCTTTCTGGGTTTTTTTGAAGCTCTCTCTCCCTTAACCATGAAAATATGATGATGAATTAATTTAAATAAAGCTATGTCTTCACATTTTCCAAATAGCAGACTTCAACTGAATGAAATAACAACATACGGACAAGCCATACTAAATGGTAATATTATAAGATAATCTATTCAATTGTATATTCATGCAGACCATAAATCCATATGAAGTGAAAGGCGAGATAGACTACAAAAAGGTAGTGTCTGATTTTGGTCTGAAGCAGATAAGCGATCAGACTCTGGAGAGATTCGAGAAGCTGGCAAATGGCAGCTACTATGCTATGCGAAGAGGAATCTACTTTGCTGAAAGGGATCTGAACTGGCTCATGGACCAGTATGAGAAGGGGAACAAATTTTACGTTTATACCGGAATAGCTCCTTCAGGAGGCATGCACATAGGGCAGACCATGCAGTTCCAGATCGCAAAATGGCTGCAGGACAGATTCGATGCCGAAGTGCTGATAATGATTCCCGACGAGGAGAAATTCCTTGTTAAGAAAAACCCGGCATTCACTCTTGAGAATGGGCACACCCTTGCCATGGAAGATGCATTGGACATAGCTGCTCTGGGATTCGATAGCAGGAAGACCAAGATATTCCTTGACACAGAGTATGCAAAAACTTTATACAAGCAAGCTGTGCGCGTATCAAAGTATGTAACATACTCTATAATTAAGGATGCTCTGGGATTCGGGAACGATACGAATATAGGCGCGCTTTTCTATACCTCATTCCAGGCAGTGCCTGCTTTCCTCAAGTCAGTCCAGGCCGGGAAGAACATACCCTGCCTTATTCCGATGGGAGTAGACCAGGATGTACACTTTAGAATAGCGAGGAACGCAATCGCGAAGATGGGCTACTACAAACCTGCATCTCTCGTTTCTACCTTCATGCCTGGCCTATCCATGAATCCAAAGATGTCCGCAAGCGATCCGAACAACACCATATACCTTTCTGATGACGAAGCCACTGTTGCGAAGAAGGTGAACAAGGCGATTACAGGACAACAGGACACTCTCGAACTCCAGAAGAAATACGGAGGTAATCCTGACAAGTGTGCAGTATGCCAGTATTACAAATACATGTTCGAACCAGATGATAGGAAACTTGCAGAGATACTGGAAGGGGAGAGAAAAGGCACTCTTCTCGCAGGTGAGCATAAGAAGGATCTTGCGATGCGCATAAACCACTTCCTCAAGGAACACAGGACAATGAAGAGGAAAATCGAAGGCAAGCTTGAAGACTTCATGTTAAGAGATTAATCCTGATATAATGGCAGTACTAGGTATAGAGAGCAGTGCACATACTTTTGGCGTAGGCATAGTGGATAATGGAAAGGTAGTGGCAAACGCAAAAGCCATGTATAAGATAGGAAGCAAGGGCATGATACCAAAAGAGGTTGCAGGGACCCACATCAAGAATGCACCTATGGTTATAGAAGAGGCGATGCATGAAGCAGGACTACGGTTCAGTGATATCGAAGCCATAGGCTATACTAAAGGGCCTGGGATAGGATACTGCCTTCATGTAGGGATGCTCTCTGCGAAGACTCTTGCAAAGAAGCTGAATGTACCGATAATACCTGTAAATCACGGCATAGGGCATGTTGAGATAGCTAAAAACAGGGCTAAACTGAAGGATCCTCTTGCCCTGTATGTCAGCGGAGGCAACTCCCAGATACTCAAGAGATATGGTATGAACTACAAGATTCTGGGAGAGACCTTCGACGTAGGGATAGGCAACATGCTCGACTCTCTGGCCAGGGCTCTCGGGCTATATCCTGCATGGGGATCTACGGTTGAGAAAACAGCATTAGAGGGTTCATATGTGGACATGCCGTACACCGTGAAGGGGATGGATTTCTCATTCACAGGAATGCTGACCCACGCCTCAAAGATGCGCGGAAAGAAAAGCAACAGGGACATCTGCTTCTCCGTCCAGGAAACCGCATATGCCATGCTTGTAGAGGCTACTGAGCGGGCGTTGCTGCTTACCAACTCAAAAGAGCTATGCGTATGCGGAGGCGTCGCTCAGTCAAAGCGTCTCAAGGAGATGCTGAAAGGCATGGCCGATGAGCACAGGGTGAGGTTCGGGTACGCCGAAGATACCTTCAATGCCGATAACGGCGCCATGATAGCGCTCGTCGCGGAGAAGATGCTCGCAAGCGGCCTTAGCGAAAGGCTTTCAGATTGTTCTATAGAGCAGAGATACAGGATAGATGGTGCAAGGCTATGGAAAGAGTGAACGAAGGGGCGGAAGCTGTAATGTACTTGGCAAAACTGGGCAGCGAAGCTATCCTGATAAAATCGAGAAACAGGAAGCCGTGGAGGATAAGCAAGATAGACACGGAGATAAGGGAGAAGAGAACAAGAAGGGAAGCAAAGCTTCTGCTCTCAGCCAGGAAGGCAGGTGCGGCAGTGCCAGGAGTAGCTGCCGTAGGCAGATATTCGATATTCATGCAGAGGATAGACGGAGTCCTGCTGAAGGATTCAAAACCAGCTGCGAAAGACATGCTCACGATAGGCACATATCTCGCAAACCTGCATGCAAACGGCATAACCCACGGTGACTTCACATCAGCCAACATAATGCTTACTCCAGACGGTCCATTCATAATAGACTTCGGCCTAGGTGCCTTCTCAAACAGCGAAGAGGAAAAAGCACTGGATCTGCTTCTTCTGGAAAGGTCGATAAGCAAAAAAGATTACACTAATGCCCTGAAGGGATACAAATCAGTCTCAAAGGAGTACCTAAGGGTAATCTCCAGACTTAACGAAATAAAGAAAAGAGGCAGATACCAGTCAAGGACGCTAGCATAGCTAACTTCAGAGGTCTCCTACTCTTCTCTTCTGCGCTCGCTTTACTCTTTTCCTCCTTTTCTTTACCCATTTCCAGCGCATTCTTCCTTTCTTTTTCCATTTTCTAGGTATGCTTCCCAAAATGAGCACCAATGATGATTATCTTTAAATGTCCAAATATAGAACAATAAACCTATTAAGCTTATTAGAAACAATTTATAAATGTACTCTAAGCTCTTTATTTATGGTTTTATGAACACAAAAAAGATAGCAACATATGCTGGCATCCTTGCAATACTCGTTGTAGCTGCAATCCTGCTTAACCTTAACAACAAAAACACGGTAATACCCGGGATAATCTCTCATCAATCAAGTTCTTCTATTTCGTCAACATCGTCTATCTACACAACATCTTCCACACCTACGACAATACCCAAATCATATTCCTTCTGCGTTCCAAAGACTCCTACAACTGTGCCTTTGTATAACGGCAACTTTTCAACAGGCACATATCTAGGGTGGAATGCTACGGGAAAGGCCTTCGGGAACGCCCCTCTAAATCTCACATATATGAACGCGCAGCATAATTACTACGGTGCACCATGGTCCGGCTATAACAGCACATACGTCGCATCCACCTATCAGGGATTCGTATCCGGCCAGGGTAATCTGACCTCGGCACCATTCCTCGTAACTGAACCTTACCTGAACTTCAAGATAATATCGCCGCAGAACAACGGAGCCTATCTCGAGATACTATCTGGAAATACTGTCTTCGAAAAGGTGCATTTCGATACCTTCAATGCCTCATTGACTCCAAATTACTTCACTACCTATTGGAACGGCAGCATGAATCTCTATCCGCTACTATGCCAAAATGCAAGCGTTAGAATTGTCTCGGAGATACAATCCTCAACATCCTCAAGATACCTCTACATAAGTGCAGGCAACTTCTATCTTAGCCCATCTCCTGTCCAGACTCAGGGGATAGTGCAGAACACAACTCTTGCCAATAGCGGCTGATCAAATGCCAGAAAACAAGATAAAGGTATACAATACGCTGTCCGGGGAGACTGAGGAACTCATCTTCCCTAATGGCAAAAAGATAAATTTTTTCGTATGCGGCCAGACCGTCTATGACGATGCGCATCTCGGGCATGCTAAGGCCTACATAAACTACGACATCATAGTGAGGTGGCTGCGGCATTCCGGCTATACTGTAAACTATATCCAAAACATAACTGACATAGAGGACAAGATAATCAGGAGGGCGCAGGAAAGAAAAATCTCCCCCGATGAGCTATCGAAGTTCTACGGTCAAAGGCTCATGGAAGACATGGAAAAGCTAGGCGTGACAAAGAATGTCAACCAGTATCCGAGGTCACACGATTACATAAGCGAAATAATTTTACAGATACAACTGCTGATAGATAAAGGGTATGCGTACGAACTCGACGGGGATATCTACTACGACGTGGCAAAATTCCCTGATTATACGAAGCTTTCCGGCATGAAGCTTGAAGAGCTGGATAATCACAGGATTGAACCCAAGCAGGGTAAGAAGCACGATTACGATTTTGCGTTGTGGAAGGCTGCAAAACCCGACGAACCTTCATGGAAGATAAAGCTTAGCATAAAAGGCACTCCGAAAGACTTTGAAGGAAGACCTGGCTGGCACATAGAGGATACTGCGATAACACATGTGCTATTCGGAGAGACATACGACATACACGGAGGTGCCAGAGAACTGATCTTCCCTCACCATTCAAATGAGATAGCCCAGGCGGAGGCGGCTTTCGGAGTAAAGCCTTTTGTAAAGTACTGGATACACGCGGGCACCTTGAATGTAGGAAAGGATAAGATGTCGAAGAGCCTGCACAACTTTGTATCGATAAGGGATGCGCTTGAAAAATACGATCCAGAAACAATCAGGCTTATGGTGGCAAGGACGCATTACATAAAAGACATAGATTACAAGGAGGTTCTGCTTGAGGATGCGGCAAGCCTGCTCAATTTCCTCAGGTCATCAATGAGCATGCTGTACAACTCCAAGGAGAACGATGATGAAGATTCTTCAAGCGAATTGCTTGAAGTAACTGCGTTCCTGGAAAAGGAGTTCACGGAGGCAATGGATGACAATTTCAACACTCCGTTGGCAATAACAAAGCTCCAGTCCGCAATAGAGGACTTCAGAAAGATAGCGGAAGCCAACGAATCCCTCAACAGCGTTGCGAAGAAGCAGGCCGTTTCCAAAGTAATTGAGCTTGCATCGATATTGGGGATCTTCGAAGACGGTAAGTATAAACGGGCTTTAGGCGGAGAGGAATCAAAGCTTATAGAAGAGAGGAGACATCTGAGGGATAATAAGAAGTACGAAGAGGCCGACGCAATAAGGAACAGTCTTCTGGAAAAATACTCTCTTAAGATAGAAGACAGCAAATACGGCACGCTATGGTATTACGTCAACTGAGTCAATCCATCCTTTCTTCCGCTCTGCCGCCACGTTTCTTCTGCTTTCCTGTCTTTGCGCTTGCAAAGATTATGCTCAGATCCTCTTTCTTATCTGACCCTATCCATTCTCCAATGTATGTTGCAATGTTCTTGAGCGGCTTAGAATATCTGTCAGTGAAGCTGTATAATCCTGCTTCATGTTTCAGTATGCCCACGGTTACGCCATAATCAAGGTATCTCTTCCATGTTGCTTGCGGAAGATCAGCAGGGCAATCTCTCAACCTAAGTTCCTTTCTCTCTTTAACCTCGTAAAGCGCACGTGCGAACCTATATGCCTTAGTCTCGTTTTCAAAATATATCTTAGCGACATGTTTTACGCTAACGTCCTTCAGCTTCTCCTTAAGCGGCGCATCCTCATACTCCCAGTACTTTATCGGCATAATATAACTATTAAAAGAAAAGGATTTATTGATATCCTATTTTCTATAGACAATTGTGACAACGTCTCCATCCATAAGGACATGTTCCATACCCATCCGCTGCGATCTGAATTTGGCACTCGGCCCTGTCACATAAGCGCATATGGCATCCTTAGCCGTCTTGGAATTAAGCTTCTTCGCAGCATCTGCAACGCTTTCACCCTCATTAAGAACAAGCGGCTTCTCAAAATCTGCCGGCCCTCCTTTTGGTTTGAGATATACGCGCACCAGGCCTAAAGAGAGGAATACAGTCTCTTTCAGGGAATCTATGTTCTCAAAGTTCTCGGCGCTTATAGGGATCGTCTTTATCCCAGTCTTCCTTTCCATATCCAAAACGATTCTTTTTACTTCAGTATCGGGCAACTGATCCATCTTATTCAAGGCAGTTACTGCATTGATATACATCACCTGCCCGCTTAAGAACTCATCAAATTCCTCCTCGGAGCAGTCTCCATTGATGTATACGTCCGCATTGAATATCTTATGCACGTTAAGGATCCCAAGTATCACCTCCTTATCAGGTATCTTTCCAAAGGCAGATGACACGGCAACCCCTCCGGAAGGTCTTTTCTCGATCCTTATCGATGGTCTTTTTGCATTTACCCGGATCTTCGATAGCTTAAGCTCTTCCACAAGTTTGAAGATATCGTTCGGAGCGTTTATGTCCACTATGAAGAGTATCAGGTCTGCAGAGCGCATCACGCCTATTATCTCTCTGCCTCTGCCTTTGCCAGCATGTGCGTCCTCAACTATTCCTGGAAGGTCAAATACCTGTATCTTCGCCCCTTTGTAGTCCAAATTCCCAGGTATCACTTCAAGAGTTGTAAAAGCATATCCTGCAACCTTCGATTCCGCGCCGGTAAGCGCCTTGAGCGTTGATGATTTCCCCGCGTTGGGAAAACCCACCATGCACACAGTCGCATTGCCGCTCTTCTTTATCGAGAATCCAAGGCCTTTCTTGGAGCTCTTCTTGTCCATCTGCTCTTTTATGTCGGAGATTTTTGCCCTAAGTATCCCCAGATGCTTGTTAGTAGCCTTGTTGTATTTTGTACCGCTATACTCCTTTTCAAGCTCGTCAAGTTTCTTTTTAAGAGCCTCTTTATCAGCCAAGCAATCACTTATATCAAGATAAAAACATTATACAGACGTAAAAACCTTTTATTGTGCTCAATATTGCGAGAATTATCTTTTAAATATATGCTTAGCAACATTTATATCGTGAATAAAATGGCAAAAGCAAAGAAAAAGGCTAAACCAAAGGCCAAGAAAGCAAAGCCAAAGCGAAAGAGATAATTTAAGGATGAAATTTTTTTCATTTTCTTTTTTTCATCCTTTTATCTCTTTTTTCCTGTTTTTACTTCATTCCTGAAAACTTCGAGAAATTCTTCTTGAATGCCCTGTCATTCTTCATCAATCCTGCAACCTTTTTCATGCGGTTGAAGTCATTAAGCAAACCCCTAACGTCCTTTTCGCTCCTTCCACTGCCATCGGCAATCCTCTTTATCCTGCTGGGATCCCTTACAAGCCTCTCATCGTTTCTCTCAGCTTTTGTCATCGATCCTATTATTGACTCATAAACCTTCAGTTTGCTCTCTCCTCCCTCAACCATCTCCTTAGGCACATCTGCAAGTCCCATCATCCCAAGAACGTTCTTCATGGGGCCCATCTTTGACATGGCCTTCAGCTGCTGGTAGAAGACCTCAAAGTTAAGCTCATTAATATCATTTATCTCCTTTACTCCCACGCTCTTTGCAGCTTCATTCACCTTTGTTATCAAAGATTCGATATCTGGCATTCCGAGAAGCCTGCCGACGAACTTCTTAGAATCATACAGTTCAAGGTCTGCAAGTTTCTCTCCAACACCTATGAAAGCTACCCTGCTTCCTGATTCATTCACCGCGCTGAGCGCACCCCCTCCTTTTCCTGAACCGTCCATCTTTGTTACTATAACCCCGTTTATCCCTACCGCAGCTCCGAATTCGCGAGCCTGCCTGCCAGCTACCTGTCCTATGTCTGCATTTATGACAAGGAATCGTTCATCAGGTTTGAAAGCAGAGTCTATTGCCTTCAGCTCTTTTATCATTTCTGTGTCCATCCCGCTTCTTCCACTCGAATCGCAGATTATGACCTTCTTGTTCTTCAGCTCCACAAGCCCCTTTCTAACTATTTCGGATACGTCCTTGCTGCCCTTAATCCCGAAGAAACCAGCACCTGCCTGCTTTGCTACTGTCTCCAGCTGCTCATAGGCGGCAGGTCTTGAAACGTCACAGCATATCACTCCTGCCCCGAGGCCCCTGTCCTGATAGAATTTGGCAAGCTTGCCAGTAGTAGTCGTCTTTCCCGAGCCGTATATCCCCATAAGCAGTATGCGTTTAGGCTTTATTTCAGGCGAGTAATCCTTTCCCATAAGATTTACAAGTTCTTCATAGACCATGTTGGTAATGTACTCCTTCGGACTTATCCCTCCGGGAAGCTTCTCCCTAAGCGCAGATTCCTCTATCTTTTTCGTTAACGTCATAACAAGGTTGAGCTCAACATCAGAAGATATGAGGGCGCGCTGCAGCTCTTTGTTGAATTCGCGTATGGTCTTGGCATCCATTATGGTAGCTCCGCTAAGCTTTGCAATGGCCTTTCTCAGTCCTTCGCCAAGGTCCATAAAATCACATATAATCTTATATTAACTACTATATAAAGTAAGTCAGTTAAAACAGAAATCAATATAAATAAAACAATCTAATCTCTACAATCATGGGCTCGTAGCTCAGCCTGGTCAGAGCGGCGGTCTTATATGGCTTTAGCCTAAGTGAGCCGTAGGTCAGGAGTTCAAATCTCCTCGGGCCCATTACTTTAACAAAAGGCAGATTTTTTATGCCAGGGTTTGCATAACAAAGGGAATCTTTTTATATCAAGACAAGCCACAAACATTCGGTATTATGGAGCTCAGGACCCTTCCAATCCATGCCTACCAGATAGATTTTACCAAGCCAAAAAATACGCTAGTTCTATTCGGCAGGGCAAATGCTGATTTTGAAAAATCAATGCGGATTCTTAAAAGAAACGATCTTGAGCCACTTACCTGCAGGGAGGCACTAGTGAATATAAGCCAAGACCCAAAACTAATGGACCAACTGAAAGGAAAATGGTTTTACATAAAGAACAGCCCTGAAGACCACAAACTAATCAATAATTATTTCTTTAACAAGAGAGGGAAGATGACTCACGGGGAAAGAGAGACGGAAAAGAATGTTTACGCGTGGTTTGGAGAAAATCCCCTAACAATAATTATCAATAATGACGAAGATGCCAAAGAAAGCGGAAGGCGATTCACAATCGACGCAGGCCTTCCAAAGAACTATGTGGCACCGGTAGTCCTCGGCATAAAGCCAAGGAGCGAGATAATAGTGCCCGACATGGAACTTCTGGCTGCAGCAGTGGCATGTAAAAGCGGACAGGATGCAGTGAAGAAGACATTCAGGAACTGAGGGTTTTATCTGCAGCATATCTCCAATACTCTGACATAAATAGTATTTATCCATAAGTGATTTCATGGAACACATAAAGCCAAGGAAGGGAAAGACACAGGCTGAATTCGAGCCGTTCGGCAACACCGAAATATTGATAGCGCATGCGTATGCAAACCTAAAGACGACTCAGGAACTGATACAGGAAAGGAAATATGTTCTTATGGATTATCAGGACGCGTTCCTGAAGATGGAAAAGTATCCAAGGCTGAAGGACGAGCTGAAAGACTCATGGTTCTATGTCAATGGCATCAGTCCTTCAAAATCCGGACACTACAACTTCAACGACAATTTTGAAAGCACCGGCGATCTTACGCCAGACAAAGGGGACAATCCCGAAAAGAATGTATACGTGGCCAGGGGCGCGCATGTTTATCCACTCTCAATAGATGTGCACAACGACAGTTTCGCCAGGAATTTTGGCAGGAGGTACATCCTTGATGGGCAACACGCCCCTGACAGAGTGGCACCGATCATACTTGCAGTGAGAACGGAGGAACCGATTATCTCCAAGCTAACGATTGCAAGCACGAGAAAAGGCATCGCATTGAACGGTATGTCGAAAGAGCAGTTCTTGCAGCAGTACAAGACGGCCGAGCTTCAGATATCCAAAGTCGAAGAAGCATTAGGAAAGGAGAACACAAACCGCATACGGGAATTCCTCAATCTGTTCAGAAGAGATGGTTAAAAACAACCCGGTTATAAATTAAAAAATATTTAAAAACCTTGCAACAGAAAATAATCCATGGCATTCATAGACAATCTTGCATTCTCTTTGTTTGCAATAAGCATGGCCGGATTCCTGCTCCTATATGTTATAAGCTCGATGTATTTCGTTTACAAAAAGAAGCGGAAGGATTTCACCGATTACCTTGACAGCCTGAGCATACCCATGGCGATTCTCGGATCATTCATACTGATAACCGGCCTGTGGGGACAGTTCACATGGCCTCTTCCGGGAAGCTACAACATATTATTCTACGATCCGCTTGTGGCATTCGGCATAATACTGCTGTCTTTCTCTGCAGCGATACGATTCAAAGCAAGACTGGAATATGTAGGGGTCCTTAGCTTAATGTCAGGACTCATGGTCATAGTATATGGTATAGAAGGATATGGCATAGGGCTGACATCAGCCCCTATAGCTCTCTTTGGAATGTATTTCTTCTACGGAGCTGCAGGGATACTCGGATATCCAGTATCACTGATAGTTGACAGGTTGCCAGGCCTGCAGAAAAACGTCTGGATAGGATGGGAGGTACTTCTCATACTCTTCTGGCTGGCACTTCTTGGTGCGAGCATACTTGCCGCAGTAGTTGCCGGTGCGGCAATACCTGCACATCTGCTCACTCCGCCTTGACTCTGCGTGCTTCCATAAAAGCGCTAAACCCTTTCCTTCTTATCTGTTCCGCGCTCCTCTGCCCAGGATTCCTGAATTCCTCCAGATTTATATATAGCGGGTCAAGGTAATCGGCGCGTTCGCCTATCTTAACGAGTCCTCTCTCAGCAAAGTAAAGTGCGTAAGCTTCAAGCTTGCGATCTACAGGATCTTCCAGCATATCGCATGAAAGGCCATAAGTCATAGCTCTCCTTCTCATCCTGCTAAGTTCCTCCCTGTCATATTTTGAGACATGCTCCCAAGCTTCATTTGCATTTGCAGCAAGCCCAACGGCAAGTGCGCTGACAGCGATGATCTCCTGCACGCTGCTCTGCATGCATGCAGAAGCGAGCTCTACCGTACCATAATCTCCTCTTGGCCGTGCATCTGTCCAGGATGTACGCTCATGATAATAAAAATCCTTGATGTCTGGAAGTATCCTGGTCTTTTTACCGTTGCAGACCATTTCGGCTTCGGCGCTTCCTTTCTTAATAAAATCCCTGAAACTATGTATCCCCAAGTATGTCATAGGTTTGCCCTCCCTCACTGTCAATATGGGCTTAAAATCAAGCATAAATTCATAATATTCTTCAATGCTAGAGAAAGGAACCATCATTCCCCTTCTGCCCTTATTCTCCTCCCTGTTCGCCCTGCCTGTGAAGTCTACCATGTCTGTTACGATTCCCCTATAATCTGCAAAGCCGATATCCCTTGCCCTTATCACAGAAGCGTTTCCTGTAAGGGATATCACCGCAGGCGAATAGGCATTCAGTACGTTATTGACAACAGGCATCTCTTCAGCACTAGCCCGTATATGGACCTTCTCTGAAGCAACAAGGCCTAGATAAGGCATCCTGTCGTTAAGTTTTGCCCTGAGTATTGTGTTTTTTGAATTATTTATTATGAGTTTTTCATTCACTTTGGACAAAGGCTCAGTGCCGTATGCCAATATCCCCAAGCCTGTCCTCTCCGCCGCCAATGCAATCGGTCCCATAACCTCGACAATGTTCTTTGCAAGGCCATCCAGCGTGTTCGAGAAAGGCAATTTCACCTCTATGATACTGCTCCTGAAATCAGAACCTACCCTTACCTGTGCGCCATTAAAGCTCTTCTCAGCAAAAAACCCCATCTCAGATACTCTCCATGAACTATCCAGATCTCCAAGCTTCCTGATCATTCGCTGGAGCTCTTTGGTCTCGGTAGCTTTTCCATAATCTATCCTTTTAGTATTTATTACGGGAAAGTCGAGTGAGAGCTTCACAAGGTTTTCACTCCTGCTGCCAAAACTTTCAACGTATTTTTCCTTTATTGTTTTCTCCAGGTAAAACACCAAGCATGCATTCTAATACATCATATATTCGCAGAAACAAAAGCAAATCAAGCTTTTATCTCAAACAGGACTCTGCGCCACGTCTGCAACTGGAGGATATCCTGCAGTTCCTTCCATAATAAACAGAGATAAAAAGAGTAAAATCAGATATTTAAGGCTTTTGTGCAGGTTTGCCGTGTGTCGCAGTGCTCTTATTTTTGGAAGAATTCCTATTCCTCTCAAGAGTGAGTATCATCAGAAGCATGAATGCCGCTCCTACGACCATCATCTCCAAAGCCTGAATATACTCGGGATGCGAATAGGTAAGGAAGCCTATGCCCATAAAGAAATTCATTACTGCAAAGAGCGGAGGTATGGCGGGGAGCGCCACAGAATATCTCTTCAGAAGCCACATGGTCACAAGCAACCCGGCAATAGCCCCGAGTACGGCAATCACTGCTATGTAATAGTTCAAAGTAGATACAAAGATGCCTACAGACATCACCAAAGGCAGGGTAAGGTCTCCTGCCCCGAGCTGTATCTGCGAGAGCACAGGCAGTTCTCCAGACTCTATAACCTTCCTTATAATCGGATCTTTTATCTGGTTCTTTTTTACCTCATGTTTCAGTTCCGCCAGTGCTTTCTTGTCCGCATGCGCCTTGGGGATTATCTCTACATCGGAGGAGCCTATCAAAAGTGAGAGATTGCTGTTAGATGCAGCTTTTGCAAGCGCAAGCATGTGCTTCGTTACGAACACGGCTATGTAATCGTAAATCGCCATTACGAACATGAAAAGATAGGCAAGACTGAAACCATATGCCCCTATTATTACTCCCAGCCCTATGCTTGAAGTGAGAGCTGCAAAGTTCCTCAATCTGCGGAACTTCGTCTTTGCCGCAACCACCAATGCCCCAAGTATCACTGCAGCTATTCCGGTATATGTCAGGCTTGCGGAATAGAATACGGTAGAGAGTATGACGAAGAACATTGCAGCCGTACCGAAACCTACTGCAAATGCCTCTATTATCCTGAACAGGAAAGCCCCTTTATTCTTGTAGATCCTGAGTATCGCGAGTATCAGCACTGCAAATATCGCTATAGATACTACATAGTAAAGCGCCTCTAACAAAGGATTGCTGAAAAGGACGCCCTGATTATTGCCTATGCTGTATACCTGTACCGGGGTTACCGAGAATGTGGCTATGAATAGACCTGCAAACTGTACTATCATGAAAAGGGCAAGTATCTCAGTCAGCTGCCTATATCCTATCCGTCTCTCCAGATCAAACACCGCTACTCTTCACGCTTGACAAGCTTATATACTCCTTGCTTCGGCGAGTATATGTCCCCGGAACGCTCAAGCTCCGCCATATACTTTGTAGTGGTGGCACGGTCTATGCCGTCCTTCTCAGCCTCTTCAAGAATCCTTACCATTCTCGCACCGTTCTCCTCAGAGTCTATCTTCTTTATGACATTCAGAAGCTTTCCAATCCTTGCAACCTTTTCCTTAGGTATTCCCATTATCGCATCTATGTCACGCCTGCCTTCGCTATCCACTCCCAGTGTGCTAAGCATGTAATCAAACAGTTTTATTGACAATTCAGCATCTTTATCAGAGACTACGTCGAGAAGCCTCGATTTGGCGCTCGCCTCAGCAAGCCTTATCAGACCCTCAATCTGCCTTGCCGTTATGGGTGTCGTTCCCTGCTTTGCGCCGCTCATCCTCAGCCTTATGTAAAATCCCTCTATTCTTGCAGATGCTTCAGGAGTCAGTCTTGGCTTCACGTTCCTCTTTGCATATGCGATGTATTTTCTCAGGATTTCATGATCCATCGGCGGCTGTTTGAGCTCATCGAACTGCACATCAAATCCTGCATTGAGGTTTCCCGCAGCTTCATGCTGCATGAGTATGTGCTTCGCTATCTTCTTATCCTGTTCCTCATCAAGCACGTCCCTTATGGGAAATATGAGGTCAAATCTTGACATTAGGGGTGCGGGTATGTTGAACTGGTCAACAGGATAAGCGGTCGTCTCAAACCTGCCATACTTGGGGTTTGCAGCCGCAAGGACCGAGGTCTTTGTTGAAAATCTTGCCACTATTCCGGCTTTAGCAACGCTTATGGTCTGTGATTCAAGGGCTTCATGCAGCGCTGATTTATCATCCTCTCCTATCTTGTCGAATTCATCGATGCTTACCTCTCCTCCCGAACCGAGTACCAGCGCGCCTGCCTTCAGCGTCCATCCCCCTTCAGAGAACTCATCGCGCTCCGCCGATGCCGTAAGCCCTGCTGCGCTCGTAGACTTTCCGCTCACATATATCCCTTTTGGGACAAGGGTAGTCACTGCCTGAAGCAGTCTTGTCTTTGCGCTTCCTGGATCTCCTATCAGCAGTATGTGGATGTCGTTCCTTATCATTCCCCCGTCTATGAGCTTTTTGTCGGGCGTTCCCCCAAAGAGCTGCAGGGCCAGTGCCCTCTTTATCTCATCATGGCCATAAATCGAAGGGGCTATCGATTCGGCTATCTTATCAAAGATCCTGGGATCCTTGGACAGCTCTATTATCTTCCTTTCATCTTCATCGCTTATGTCAAGCTCTGCAAACTCCTTCTGCTTATGTATGATGGCATTAGCCTCAAAGAATACTGTAAAGAGCAATTTGTCCTCCTTTCCCCTAAAAGCCCTTCTGGGCCTTATCCTGAGTACTCCTGTAAGCTCGACCCTGTCCCCAGGCAGCACGGTATTGACAAGATCATCAGCAAGCCATACCTCAAGCTGCCATGTTGGCGTGGAACCCTTGAGCTTTTCGAGCGGATCCTGCACGGCTATCCTCTGCATATTCACAAACTCTGATTCCTTGTTTATCTGCTTCAGCGCCTTACGTTTGCACTGAGGACACATCTCAGGCACCTCCTCCTTAGTTATCTGTTCCTTGATTATGGTGTCGCAGAACATGCACTTGTATGTTGCAAAGCTTATCTTCGGTATTATCTCCGATCTCTTCACGACAAGAGAGTCTACTGTTATCATACGGCCTATGTATTCAGAACCGACATTCTGTATCAGGGGTGCGTTTGCCCCTGATCCGAAGAATCTGGGGTGCACCTGCTCCTTAGCCCCCTCATGCGGATTGAGTGCAGTAAGAGCCGAATTGGCAACAGGCAGCATCGAGTCAGGATCGTTAATCAGCTCAGCAGCAAGATTCATATCGAACTTCTCAAGCGTGCCTATGTCTATGTCGATACTCCTCTTCTCAGGGTAACCTAAATACAGCTCATTTATGGCATCTATATAGTAGGAATTATAGAATTCAAGGAATTTGCCCTCCATCTCCTCCTTTGTTATAGCATCAATAAAATCAGCCCCCTGACTAAGTATAAATCAATGTCAGTATTTTATATAATTTTCTACATGGACCGGTGCACTTCCACTATTCGGGAAATAGGTGCTATAAAGCTGCCACACGAGTAAATGTTTAATAGCTGATTACCCTAATAGAAGCTGTATCAATATGCCGAAGTTCTACGTTACTACGCCGATATTTTACCTGAATGCAAAGCCGCACATAGGGTCAGCTTACCCTACGATAATAGCAGACATATTTGCAAGGTGGCACAGGCTGAAAGGAGATGACACCTTCTTCCTTACCGGCACGGACGAGCATGGTGAGAAGGTCGAGAAGAAGGCCACGGAGCTGGGACTCTCTCCGCAGGAGCATGTGGACAGGCTGGTGATCGACTTCAGGAAAGCATGGGAGAAACTGGACATATCCAATGATGATTTCATAAGGACCACGGAGCTGCGCCACGAAAAGGCCGTCAAGCATTTTGTAAAG
This sequence comes from Microcaldota archaeon, assembly GCA_021817505.1. Lineage (GTDB taxonomy): Archaea > Micrarchaeota > Micrarchaeia > Micrarchaeales > CABMGC01 > JAKAUU01. The sequence goes on from JAKAUU010000022.1 coordinate 27,647, forward strand.
CTTATGCACGATAACGGTGACGTATACAAAGGGACATACGAAGGCTGGTACTGCACGCCTGATGAGACCTTTATACCAGAATCCCAGCTCATAAACGGCAAATGTCCGGAGTGCGGCAGGGAGGTGCATAAGCTGAAGGAGGAGACATATTACTTCAGGCTCTCAAGGTATCAGGATAAACTGCTCAAGTATTACGGCGAAAACCCGGATTTCATCCTGCCAAGGAAGAGGTCAGCAGAAATAATAAACAGGGTGAAGGAAGGATTAAAGGATCTAAGCATGACGCGGCCCTCGGTGAAGTGGGGTGTACAATTCCCTTTCGACGACGAACATACAGTTTACGTGTGGGTAGATGCTTTGGTAAACTACCTCTCAGCGCAAGGCTGGCCCGATTCCGAACCGAAATACTGGCCAGCAAATGTGCATGTTGTGGGCAAGGACATAGCATGGTTCCACACGGTCATCTGGCCTGCAATTCTCATGTCTGCAGGCTTCGAGCCACCAAAGACGGTCCTTGTCACCGGGCATTTCCTCTCCGAAGGCAAGAAGATGTCGAAATCCCTGGGAAACGTCGCAGACCCTATAGAACTGGCTACCAAATACTCTACAGACGCTCTGCGCTACTCTCTGATGAGGGAGATGCCGATAGGGGATGACGGCAATTTTTCAGAGAAGCAGCTAATAGAGAGAAACAACAATGAGCTTGCTGCGGATATGGGGAACCTCTTATACAGGGTTCTTACCCTTGCCTCGAAATTCGATGGATCTATGGATGGCAAACCTGAGCTGGAAGAGAGCCTTGAACTGAATGAGATAGCAGATTCTATGGACGGATACGATCCCTACAGGGCTCTTGAAGCAATATGGAGATTCGTCAAAGCCACCAACAAATACATAAACGATACAAA
>JAKAUU010000033.1 GCA_021817505.1 Microcaldota archaeon
TGTATGCTTGTAATGTAAAGATAACCGAGGACAACCGCAAGAACTAGAAATGCAAATGCGAAGATGACTATATACTCTACTGCAATCTGCTCCTTTTTAGTCTGCTTTCTGGGTTTTTTTGAAGTATTGCCGCCCCTCGCCATAGTATATGCTATATATGATGTGATTTAAATAACAATATGCCTTAACAAAATGCCTTAACAAAACCAATTTGTTACTTAAAACCAACAAATAAACACAGCTGCATATCCTAAATTGCCAACAGCAAGCTTTTTTTCATAGACACACCATGTTCCCATATAAATGCATGGCATATACTTGCCGCTAACTGCATCCGTTTTATAACTTTTTACAATACAATCTAATCATGGATCTTTTCAGCGCTTATTCAGAGGCCATATCTTCCAATACTGATGCCAGGCTTTACTTAAGCACTGGCAGAAGGCAGCATGCCTCAATAGCGCAGATAGAGTCAAGAAGCATTCCTCTTGAAAAGAGCAAAGCAATATCCATCAGATACTCGGAGAAGAAGCGATATGTCATATCCAAATCAATAACCTTCGATATGCTTCTGACAATGTATGATGTTAATTCAAGATCCATGTTTGCCATAAGGCCAACATTGCCTATGGGAACGAAGGAGGTAGGTCAGGTGCAAAAGCTGATCGGCAGGATAAAAAATCCAAATTTTGAGATACGCGCGATAGGTCTTCAGAACGGATGGAGAGGATATGCCAAATCATTAAACGATATTTATAGAATAAGCAAGGGTCACTGCATGGAGGTTGATATGCTCGGAGAGGAGAAGAGGCACATAGCAATCGACCTGAAGACAGGATTGTCTTACGATCTGCTCCTGGAGAACAGGATATACCGCCCCGGAGAGCTTAAGAATGATGAAAAGGAGGAGGACTTCCAATCAAATGTCTCCACCCTCTCTTTCGTATAAAAGGGTGTAGTCAGATCCGCTCTCACCCAAAGAGCTGCTGAAAAGCGCTATATCGCTTATCCTGAACCTCCCAAAATCATATCCATTGTAACGCTCCAGCAGTCTTTTCAGATGATCGTCGTCAACGTGCCTCTTTATCCTTGCCAGGGTTACGTGCGGGACAAATTCCTTACTGTCAAACTTTATCCTGCCCTTTTCCAATTCAGAACGGAGTAGCGCTGCAAGATCCCTTAATTCCTCAGAACCTTTGGTAACTGAGGAGTATATGGCGCCAGGATTGCCGAAACAAGACAAGCCTGTGAGCTCTGCGTCAAAGCCTGCAAACGTAACCCTCTCCATGGAATCCTTAACTGTTTTAATCTCTTTTTCATCAACACTGCCAATAAATGCAAGAGTCAAGTGTATGTTCTCCCTCCTAACAACTCTTATATTCGGAGAGTCAAGCAAATGCAACACTTTGCTTAGCCCTATCTTCATCTCTTCAGGGAGCCCTGCAGCTATGAACGCCCGCATATACAAATATAAATAATCTCTGCTTAAATCCCTATCGATTGCGTGATAAAAATAGAGGAGTTCCTTAATGTGGATATGCGCGTAGGGAAGATAGTAAGCGTCGAGGAGCATGAAGGTGCGAGGAAGCCCATGTATAAGCTGAGAGTCGACCTTGGCCCTGAGATAGGTGAGCGTGGCATAGTCGCAGGCATAAGGGGATTTTATGAAAAGGAGGAGCTGCTCGGAAGGCATGTAATATGCGTTGTAAATCTGGAGCCCAAAATGATAGCAGGCGCAGAGTCGAACGGAATGCTGCTGGCAGCAGAAGATGAAAATACAATAGCTCTTCTAGAACCTGATAAAGAGCTCAAGCCAGGGTCCAAGATACACTGATCAACATGGAGAACGTAGCTTTCGTAGGCAAGATGGCAAGCGGCAAGAGCTACTACACCTCACTGCTGCAGAAGAGGCTAATGGAGAAAGGGATAAGCTCAAACGCCGTCCATATATCTGCAAAGATCAAGGAGATCGCTACTGATCTTTTCAACATGCAGGGAAAGGACCGCGATCTTCTGCAAAAGATAGCCGGAAACATGCGCGAGATAGACCCTGACGTTTGGATCAAATGCCTGATCTCAAATATAAAAAAGGAGCATAAGCAACCCTTCATAATAGACGATATGAGGTTCAAAAGGGAAGAGGTGCTTATAAAGCAGGATTTCGACCTTCTTGTAGTGAAAATCGATACTGATGATGCATACAGGATAATCGCATACACTCAAAAATACGGCAGGGCGCCCACCGAGAAGGAGCTCAACGATGTGACTGAGACGAGCTCCGAGGATATTGTGCCTGACCTGGTTCTGGAGAATGACTACACCAAGCCCACTGCAGAAAGGAACATAGACCTGATACTACGCACCCTCCAAATATGATTACTTCAGGAGAGGGAGAAACTACTGCTCCTGTTCATGCTGCTAACTACCTGCACTTTGGCTCTAGGCACATTTCTCACCAGCTTCATTCCAATATCTGTCAATGCCAAAGGCCTCTGTTCCTCTCCCTTCTCCGTGAAGTCCACTACCCCCGCCCTCTTAAGCGATTTAAGCATGTACCATACCCCACTCTCAGAGAATCCATACTTTGCCGATACATAATATACGAATTCCGTGGCGGTTGGAATCAAATTTAATCCTATCTCATAAACGACCATCATCTTCTTATCGCTAAGGCTAATCTCAGAAGACTTAGAATTTACAATAGTAGTTAACACTTGCATAAGAGCACAACACCCTGAAAAAAAGTTTATTACGCCCTTACACAAGCGCTGAAGCCATATTCCACAGGCATATAGGCTTCATATTGTAAGCGTCTATCCCTATGACTACGAGTGACCCGAAATAGGCAAGAATAGTATGTAACTGTTTCGTAGCCATACTTACACTGAATAAAGGTCTCTAATTACATTTTTAAACCTTTTCTGCAAACCCTGCCAAATCCCAACCTATAAATATCAAAAATTATTGATTAAATGGCGGGAGATGTGGTGAAATGGTGAATGCCTTGGCCACAAAAAACGGGGATAAACGGAAGGATGAAGTTGTAGCCTCTGCATCGGAGCTTTCAGGGCTTATGAGAAAAAACGAAGATTCTGGAAACTTACAGGCCAGGATAAACAACGGGCCAGGAGAGACTGCAAAAAAGGTCCTTCTTGCATTATTGGCATCCGCATCAATCACCAATAACGCATATGCGGATCAGGCTATTCATGCTCCAAGGCGCAATCAGGAAACAAGCGTAAAAGACGCATCAACGGTTCCTATCTCTGCAAAATCAAAATATCTGGATTCAAGTATTATCGCGATGAATGATCCGAGATCAGGAACAGCGGCAGGTACGTTTCCACACTATGCTGGGATAGAAGGCTCAGTCGCTGGGGGAAAGAGGAAAATCAGATTTATTGATTATATTGAAGATCCGGATCCCATTAAACCCATGGGATTAAAGCAAAACGGCGAGGGGTCACTCAGGTTTTCGATCTCAAGGACGGAATTCAACCCAAACCATTACGGCGAAATGCGCAAAAAGCCCTACGGGGTAAACATCGGGAACGGACTCGGGTTCATGCCCCTTCCTATGGATATGCAAAATGCAACGATCGCATATCTGACATATGTGGTAAAACACAAACAGTTCGGCTTATATTCAAGGGACGTGACCTCTGGGAAGATGGCTATAACCCTCGGAAAAGGGAACCATGGCGAGATAGGGCTGGTCTTCTCACTTACCTTCTAAATGCAAAAGGCATCCAGCAAGCAATATAAAAACAAAACCTCAATAATTGCAATCAGATAATATGATAAGCCAGGAGGTTATTTTTGCCATACTGCTAGTGATAGCTTCAGTATATGCAATCTTCGATGTATTCAACAAGAGAAACATACCTAATGTGTTCGTATATGCGAGTTTGATTGTCGCATTTGGGATAACTCTAACATACGGCATTGGTACCATAGAGTACAGCATTCTAATAGCAGCAGTATCTGCCATACTCGGATACCTGCTGTACAAAAAAGGCTTCATAGGGGGCGGAGACATAGTGGAGTTCATAGCCATATCGCTGATTCTTCCAATACAGCCTGCAACTGCCACATATGCGGCGATAAACGTTCAGACACCATTCATCATATCTGTGCTCCTTGCCGCAGGCTACGTAGTTTCATTATACATACCGATATATTATCTTAGAAAGACTCCTAAAAAACTGCATATGGACAGGAACAGGATGCTATCGGGCACAGTGCTGCTGCTTTCATATGCCGTGCTGATAGCGGTAATGTACCTGCTATCCTACATCAACGCCGTAGGAGTCGCCCTTCTGGGAATAATAGGCATCGCCTCATTCCTCATAATAATATTTGAGAGCAGCATATACTGGGGGATGGTATCGATGCTCATGCCAAAAGAGCTTGAGCCTGGAGATATGATAGCCACAAACCTTATGGATAAAAAGGACCTGGCATACTTCAAGAACAAGTCAAAGAATTTCAACAGGCTCGTTACTAAAAAACTGCTTTCTGAGATAAGGGGAGTGAAGAAGAAGATACCTGTCTACAGAAATTCGGTCCCGTTCGCACTCTTCATACTGATAGGCATAATAATCTCTCTGCTCTTTGGCAACCTGATGCTTCTGATCATCTCGTAACGTATAAATTATTATATTTGGGGATAAAGATTCACTAAGGGGAGAGTATGCATGAATGCGATATATGCGGCAGAGCCACGGAAAAGGAGTATGTGATAGAGATAGAGGGAGCCCTTATGCACACCTGTGAAAGGTGCGCCAATGGGAAGACGCCTATCGAAGTGATTGACCACTCATTAAGGAAAGAGGAGAAGCATGAGGTACATGTAAGCCACACATTCGCAGAAGGGGATCAGGAAGTGGCCGATAGATACGGGGATATAATAAAGGCTGCCAGAGAACGTCTGGGAATGACAAACAAGGACCTTGCAGTAATGATAAACGAGAGGGAGAGCCTTATAGCAAGGATAGAGAGGAACCAGCTTGTGCCTGAAGAGAAGATTGTCAAGAAACTGGAGAAAGCCCTGAACATAAAGCTTGAAAGCAGCAACAAGAATGATGGCAAAAAGCTCTCTTTCAAGAAGAACGAACCTATTACCTTGTGGGATGCTGCCGTAAGGAAGAGCTCCAAGAAGGAAGAAGGTGAGTGAATAGCAGTAGACATAAGCAAGCTTGTCGGCGAGGTAAAGAAGGAGCTCTCCTTCGAAGAGCTCAACGGGAAGGTAGTGGCGATAGACGCCTACAATACCATATACCAATTCCTCTCGATAATAAGGCAGCCTGACGGCACCCCGCTGACAGATTCAAAAGGCAGGGTTACCAGCCATCTTTCAGGCATACTGTACAGGACAACAAACCTTCTTGCATATGGCGCAATCCCTGTCTTTGTATTTGACGGCATACCTCCAACTCTCAAGAGCAAGACAATAGCTGCAAGGATAAGCAGAAGAGAAAAAGCGATGGAGGAGTGGAAGGAAGCACAGGCCAAGGGCATGATGGAAGAGGCGCGCACCCATGCGATGGCAAGCACAAGGATAACAAAGGAAATAGTGAATAGTGCAAAGGAACTGCTGGGATACATGGGCATGCCCTTCATACAGGCCCCGAGTGAAGGCGAGGCTCAAGCAGCGTATCTTGTTGAAAAAGGGATGGCATACGCTTCCGCAAGCCAGGATTATGACTCATTTCTATTCGGTGCGGAGCTTGTAATAAGGAATGTAACCATAACCGGGAAGAGGAAACTGCCGGGTAAGAATATTTTCATAAATGTAAAGCCGGAGAAGATATTTCTGAAGGACATACTGTCGAATTTTGGAATAAACAGGAGACAGCTGGTATGGGCAGGCATGCTTATAGGCACGGACTTCAACGACGGCATAAAAGGCGTAGGTCCAAAAACGGCCCTGAAGATAGTGAAGGAAGCCAAGAGCATAGCAGAGGTGCAGAATATGGTGCAATCAAAATATGCTGTTGGCATCGAGGATGCGGAAGCGGTGGAGAAAATATTTATGGAACCTGATATCGATAAAATGGACAGCACAGATTTCAGGAAGCTTCTGCAAGAAGCTTCGTTGGACAGGGACAGCCTCCTGAGATTCATGTGCAATGAGCACGGCTTCTCCGAAGAGAGGGTTGAAAAGATGATATCAGTTCTTGCAGCTGCAAAAAAGGAGAAGAAGCAAAAGGATATAAATAGCTGGATATGAATTCATTGTGGTTATCATGCAGAAAACAGTAAGCAAAAAGAAAAGAAAGGTAGGAAAGCATTACAGAATGAGGAAGCAGTCGAAACTAAAGAAGGCTGCAAGGAAGAAGATGCAGAGAAGATAGATCATAAAAGGTCATTATACACGGAGTTATTGAACTCGTAAGCCTCTGAATCATTAGCCTCTGAAAAACCCAATTCAGAGAGGGCATGCCTTGCATCATGGTACTCTTTCGCCCCGCCCTTTATGTCAAATGCGGCTATCCCATTGTCACTCTTTGCATATACGAAGAATGCCTGCCTCTCTCCAGAAACGGCGACCACTACTTTCGAATCAGAATCCCCCAGATTGACGAACATGCTGCACAGCAGCACAGCTTTGTCAAAGACATCTCCAGCCTCCCTCTTTATCGTCTCTTCAGGGCTCTGCCAGAACTGTATGGGTATCGATATGTTAGTTATCTTGCTCTCGACATGCCTGAAAGCCGCTATTGAGGCCTTTGCAAAATCACGTTCATAGGAGTAGTTGCTGAATCTGGATCTGAATGAATCGCATAATGCTGAAACCGTGGCGTTCTCCGGAGTCACAAGCCTCGGGAGATCAGATACGTTAAGCCTTTCTTCCTCTTCTATGTAATCTTTGTAGCGCATTATTATCTCTAAATATATACTGTTATACTTCCTAAGCACGTCATAGTCCTCCCCAGACATGAACATATCTGTTCCTAAAGGAATATTATTCTATCCAAATACAAATTAGTGCGTGTTTGAATGCCGAAGCTCATGCCAATAAAGGATGCGGAATCTAGCACCGGGAAGAGCGTCCAGATCCGAGGCTGGATACACAGGAAGCGTGAAGGCGGAGGCATAATATTCATAGTTGTAAGGGACAGGACGGGAACAATACAGGCTTCTGTAAAGAAGGCACAGGTAACGCAGAAGGAGTGGGAAGCCGCTTCGGCAGCAGCAATAGAATCAAGCATACTTCTTTCAGGGACAATAAAGAAAGAGCCCAGGTCACCTACAGGATACGAGCTTGAGGCAAGCGCTGTAAGGATAATAAACAATTCGGAACCTTTTCCGATAACAGAATACCAGAGTGCAGAACTTCTTCTTGACAACAGGCACCTGTGGCTAAGGAGCCAGAGGATGCGAGACATAATGAAAGCAAGGTCCTATGTGTTCAGATACCTGAGGAAGTTCCTTGACGGCAAGGGCTTCTATGAGATAACTCCCCCATTGCTTACAAAAGCAGGCGGAGAGACCGGTGCAGATCTTTTCGAAGTCGATTACTTCGGCCAAAAGGCATACCTGACGGAGTCATCCCAGTTCTATTCCGAGGCAATGGCCTTCTCACTTGAAAAAGTCTATTCGTTTGCACCGTCATACAGGGCTGAGAAATCAAGGACAATAAAGCACCTTGCGGAATACTGGCATCTTGAGCCAGAGATGATATACTACAACAATGAGATGAACATGAAACTGCAGGAGAAACTGGTAAGCAATACTGCAAACATGCTTGCGAAGAACAACGAAGATCTTCTGAAAAATTTCGGAGTCGATCCGCAGAATCTTATTGCGATAAAGCCCCCGTTCAAAAGGATAACGTACGAAAAGGCCCTTGAGATCCTGAACGACAAAGGCGCCTCGAAGAAATGGGGCGACGACCTTGGGGTAGAGGATGAACGCCTGCTGACAGAGGAAGAGGAGAAACCGGTCTTTGTGACACTATGGCCAAGGGAGATCAAGCCGTTCTACATGCCGGTAAATCCCAAGGACGAGCGCACGGTCCTATGCGCAGACCTGCAGGCACCAAAAGGCCAGGGCGAGATAATAGGAGGCAGCGAGCGTATCTGGAAGATGGAGGAACTTAAGGAGAGGATAGCGGAGGTGGAGAACCTGAAGCAGATAAAGATAACACTTGACAATTACCAATGGTGGCTCGACCTCAGGAGATACGGCAGCGTGCCTCATGCCGGATTCGGTCTTGGTGTAGAGCGCATAATCAAATGGATGCTTAATCTTGACCACATACGCGATGCGATTCCATTCCCAAGGACCATTAACCGCGCTTACCCATAATGCTTAGTTAGATTTAAATATCAAACAATTTATCCTATTCTCTTGTTTTAAAGCGACCAAAAGAGGTATCATAGAAAATCTGTTCTGTAGAATGAATATTTTATCACGGCTTATGTTTAGGTCTTATCATGGAAGAGAACCCTAAAGAAAAAGTGAATCTTATAATATCGTGCATGGACAGAAGGCTGAATGAAGCCATAGAAGCGCGTGCTGAAAACACGCTTGCAAATTCAGGAAAAAGGACAATAGTCCTAAGAAACGCCGGAGGAGACGTAGACAATCTCCACGATTCTATAACAGAGCTCCTTTCCAAATATGATGTTGAAGAAGCAAGGGTGACCGTGCATAACGATTGCGGGGCGATGAAGAACATCGCACAAATAAAGCATAATGGCCAGTCATCAGATGATACACACAGAAAACAGACAGCTGAAAAATATGCTAATACTGATGTGGAGGGGTTGTGCAAAGAGAATCTCACGGTGCAGCTGGATTCCCTTCAAAAGATAGTAGCGCAGATATCTCCAGACACAAAAGTGATCGTTGACAGCCTTGATGTGCTCCATGTTCCTTTGGACAATTCAAAGGAGAAAAAGGCAGCCATAATACTAGATTCTGCGGAAAGATCCCATACGAATTATTCAGAGCTTGCAGGTATCATCGGAACGAGCATATCGAACGCATATTTCATACAGTGCACAGCAAAAGACAATCTGATTCCGGATATAGGCCTGCTCCCAAAGGCTCTTGGAATAAATGATATAACGATATTCTCAACAGAGAAAACCAATTCGAGGGCATCTGCGCTTTTCGAAGATATAAACAAGCAGAAGTTCGCCTCCCCAAGCCTGCATGTAACTCTTGTAGAGCTTAGGGTGGCGCAGCCTGCAGAACAGCACGGAGTAAAGGTAAAACACAGAAGTCTCTGATAAAACCTACTTTACGAGACTAATCCTGATGCTTTTGGAAGGCGTCTGATCCCGCCCTGCAACAGTGCAACATTTAAAAGTCTATCAAACAACATAAGTTCGGGTAATGATTTGTTGGACATACTTCTACAATCTGCGCTAAATTCAACAGCAATTGTAAGCAACTACGTGACTGCAGGGGCTACTTATACGGAAAATACGATAGTGGTGGTGCTCACCATGCTGACAGTGCTTGCACTGTCCATCCAGATAGCACGCCGTTATTTCATAAGGATACTGCGAAAGTTCACCCTCAGATTCGCTGCCGATATATGGTGGCTGATATATGTCATACTTAGGGACGCAAGCATCTTCCTAGTAGTCTTTCTCGGAGTACTGCTCTTCTGGCCAGGAATATACCAGGACTTCCCTATAGCGGTTCCATTCATGCCCGTTGCAATAGACATGTTCGCAATCGCACTTGTGCTTATGCTGGTGAAAGACACCGAAGACAATTCGTTCTACAACAGCATAGTGTCCATACTTGTGATAATAGGTTCCGTGCTCTATCTCTTCGGAACCATCTTTGTTACGGAAAGCGCAGTCCAGCTTGCAAAACTTCCGCCTACCGTTTCCACCAGTGCCAGTAACATCTGGGGCTTCGCCTACCATTACTTCAATTCACAGAACAACCCTACCCTGGCGATATATACCTTCTATGTATCACTGTTTATACTTGGAATCTGCGGCCTGATAGCAATACTGTACTCTTTTGAAGGAGGGATATTTGACAGGAAAATAGAACCGAAGGCAAAGCCTATAGTAAAAGAGACCGATATTCCTACTCCACAAGCCCAGATCCAGAAGAAGTAGGTACGCATGCCGTTCAAATTCACTTTTGATGACAACAGTTGCATACAGTGCGGAGCATGCGGCGATTCCTGTCCGGTAAACGCCCTAGATTTCACAAGACCAAGACACAAGAAACTTGAGGATACCGATAGGGACAGCACGCCTACAGAAGACATGACTGAATATCCAATACAGGTTAACAAATGTACGGGATGCATGATATGCCCGACAGAATGCCCTGTATCCTGCATAACCATAGTTAAGGTTGACAAGGAACCTAAGTATCAGCCAAAACAGGGCCCCATGCTTGATATCGAACCTACAAAAGATGAGTTTGCGCTTTCCAAATATACCAAGGTGAGGCCGTATAAGCTGAAGGTAAAGGATCCTTGGGGCAACGAGTATATATACAGGCCCAGAAGGCGTAAATCAAACACACAGACATGGGAGAACCACGAGGAGATGAAATGAAGCGAGTATACATAATCCACAGGTGGGGCGGAGATTCGACAAGCGACTGGGTGCCATGGCTGAAGGAAGAATCGGAAGCGAAAGGCATAGAGGCACACTCTCCAGATATGCCAAATCCTGACGCTCCGACTATAGAGGCATGGACAGGTGCAATAAGGAACACAATACAGAATCCTGATGATGAAACATATCTGATTGGGCACAGTGTAGGGTGCCAGGCGATAGTCAGATACCTATCATCCCTGCAGGAAAACGAGATGATAGATAAAGCGATTCTTGTTGCTCCGTGGACCAAGTTAACAAATATGAATGATAATATGCAGGAGCTCGTAAAGCAATGGACAGACACTCCTATAGACTGGGAAGGCGCAAAGAGGCATTGCAAGAGCTTCACTGTCATCTATTCAAACGACGATCCTAAAGTTCAGGAAGAGAACGCGAAGGAATTCGGGAACAGATTAGGTGCAAAGCTTATCCTCGAAGAGAACAGGGGTCACTTCACAGATGAGGATGACGTTACACAGCTGCCAGTAATAATCAAAGAGATACTATCTTTTTAAAAAAAGAAAAGTTGCGCACCAAGAAGTGCGCAACCTGCTGTCTGTCCTATCAGGATCCTACTGCACCGTAGCCGTTAGGCGTTGCCAGTGCGCAGAACTGATGAACTAGGCCTGTCGCTCCGCACCAGTTGTAAGCTCCTGAAGGATCAACACCCTGATCCATTACCACCTCATAGTTATTCCATATTGAATAACCTCCAGGGAGCCAGTATGGACTGCTGCTTCCTTCGGATCCTACCCAAATTATCTTATAGTGCCATACTGATCCATCCCCTCCAGGCACTTTTCCGTTTACCTCGTTGTCAACCCATGCACCAAGGCAGTATGTTGGGTTGTTGTATCCGTTAGCATTGCAGTTGTTCCACTGCGCATTCCACTTCATGACTAGTATGTCATTTGCAGAAGGTCCCACCCATGCAGCACACCATGTATTCGTCTTATTAAGTGTCTGCACGCACCACTGCGTGTACGTTCCCACGAATATATTTGCATTATAGTTATATCCGCTAAAACTCTGTGCAGATGCGATTCCCACTACTGCCAAAAAGGACAGCAGGACAATCCCCGATTCCAATAGATGTATTTTTCTCATATCATCTCCTCTACGATATGCGCTTGATATTTGGACATATATATTTTTTTGGCTGGACGGTGCAAACATTTAAACACCCTCCTATTACCGAGTAATGAACTATTTATAATTGGAATCTGCGGTCTGATAGCAATACTGTACTCTTTTGAAGGAGCTCCCAGCGATATTGGAAGATATGGGGCTGGAAGAAAAAGGAAAGTCATTACTGTAAAACGTACCGGAAACAGGAAAGTATTAAATCATTTACATACATGAATACGTTTGTGGTAAAATGGCATTCACAAGCGATCTGTCTACAAGTGATTTCTGGCTACTCGATAACATGGGATACGATCCTGTAGCAATTGTGCTTGGCAACACCGTGTACAGCATGGGAGTTGTCGGAGGAATTGCAGGAGGATTCAAGGGAATGACTAAAGGCGAGATCCCCCAATTCACCGAAATAATGTACAATGCAAGGGAAATGGCCCTGGGAAGAATGAAGGCGGAAGCGGAAAAACTAGGCGCGGACGGAGTAGTCGGAGTAAAACTTACCATACGATCATATGGCACCAGCGGAACAGAGATGGAGATAACTGCCGTAGGTACCGCAGTAAAACGCAGAGCCGGAGCTTCAAAGTCAAAACTTGATCCGACCCTGGTCATGCAGCTTAAGGGAAGCCAAATAAGCGGAAATGACGTGGGATGAAAGCAAATCCATTTTGTTTATCATACGCGAGCTGAAAAGATGCCGATCAGTGCAAAGGAGAAAGAAAAGGTAAGACAGCATCAGGCAAAAGAAACAATAGAAAAGGACATGATTTACTTTACCCCTGGGCATTTCAGGATCGCCGGAACTATACGTTCCGGAGCAAGAATATTTTCAAAAAAGGCAAAGTACCTGTTCCTTGGAATACCTGACGCACTTGCGGTTTCACTAACGCTTTATCTTATTGCATACTTTGCAGGTTTTGCATCTCCAGGGACAGCCGGGGCATACGGGCAGATACGCATAACCTCCGTGTTGGAGGTTCTGCTTGCGTTTTTCATATACTTTACAATAGTGTCGGCTCCATTGTCAAATCTATACAAGTCCAAGGTCTCCGGGATAAGGTATTGCGGAACGGTGAAAGCCATAGCATGCAGCCTGTCAATACTGCAACCTATCGGCTATGTCGCATTCCTCATATCAATAATACTGCTGACCAAGGTTTCCGCGATAAGCTGGCTTACAATTTCTATGACACTAATAGCATTTATCCTATACTTGATATCAATAAACCAGTCATTGCTGCCAAACTTCCTTGCTGACACGAAGAACAACAGGAGCAATGCATTAAGCCTAGGTTGGCTTCTTCTAAGCAACAACAGCGTTAACCTGTTTACCTCAAACATACTGATATTTTCTCCAGTGATAGCTTTTACCTCGCTGTTCGTAATAACCCAGAATCTGGTATTCCTTTTCGCAGAATTTGTGGTATTCCTGATATCTGAAGGAACCTGGTACGGCGCAACCTCGTCCATACACCGCGATGTATCCAAAGGAAAGAACAGCTATAATATAGCGTAGATAAAAGCCCGCCTGCCATGCAATTATCAAGTAAAAAATACGCCAGGGTAGGGATTCGAGCCCTAAATCCCCGAAGGGAACTGGTTTGCTTTTTGCATCATTTGTCATCAGCTCTTGAGCAAACTCAAGACCAGCGCGTTACCAGATTCTGCCACCCTGGCATACCTACACCTATGCGATGCACATTTATTAAGCATGCGATTTATTTTCAACAGGCCAAGGCACCAACAAATATAAATGCAAAATAACAAGCATCATGTGTCAGAAATTCAGATGTTGATCGGATGGCAAAAGGCACTTTCAAAAAAAGCACAACAAAGCAGCGGCAGACTGCCATAAAGAAAGCGTTCAGGAAGCCGATACCGAACAAATACCTGCTTGCATTATTTGCCATAGCCGCCTTTGCCCTGATATACTCACTATTATTCATAATAGGGCCGTCATCATACGGAGACGATCCTACGTACCTCTCTCTTGCTTACGGTGCAGCAACAGGAAACTTTGTCCAAAGCTCATATATCTTCAGCGTAAGGCTCATGATGATATTCCCGATAGCTTTATTCTACAAGCTCTTCGGAGTCAGCCTATACACAGACAGCATGTGGGACATACTATGTTTTGTGGGCAGTGTCATAGCTGCATTTTTCATAGGGAAGGAGCTCTATAACGAGAAAGCAGGGATTATTGCAGCTTTCCTGTTATCCATATTCCCTCTAACTGCCATACTTGCACCTACTGTAAGCGACAACATACCTATGATGTTCATGACAGCAATGGCCATGCTCTCCATATTGTATGCACAGAGGCGTTCATCAAAATTCTGGTATTTTGCAGCCGGATTCTTCCTGATAGCATCTCCGCTTGTAACTCCTGAAGGATTCATAATAATACCAATAGCTGTTTTATACCTGGTAATCGAGCTTTTCAGAAGGAAGATAACAGTAAATAGAAAATCCCTTCATCTGGCATACGGGGTCCTGATGGCAGGACTTCTTCTCATGGCATTCAATTACCTGAATTCAGGGCATCCTCTAATAACATATACTACAAATTCAAACTACTTCAGCGCCATAGGCGTAATGCAGAACGGCGCATATACTACTATAGGACAGGCAAACCAGAATCTCGGCCTGTACCCTCAATGGATGTTCCCCTACAATATACTGCAGATATTGGCGTCAAACATAAGCAGGCTGAATCTAAATCCGATATCAATATGGGATCAGTTATACATAACCAACTTCAACATGTCGGGATTCTTCTTCTATGCGCTCGTGATCGCTGCATTATATCTTATTGCAAGAAAGGAGAGGCGTGCCTACTTCGCACTCTTCTGGTTTATCACAGGCATAATGTATCTCGAATTCGGACCAATGCATTTCAGTCTTATCCCATTTCAATATCTACTGACTCACCGGCTTCCAAGATTCATGGCATTGATAGCTGTTCCAACAGCATTGGTAATCGCCATTGCGCTAATGAAATTCGCAGACTCTGGAAAAAAACAAATCTTCAAGATCAAACGCATGAAGCTGCCTGGATGGGTAAACCTCCGCACAGCAATAATAACTGCCATTATGCTGTTTTTGACGGTAACCTCATTGCAGATAAGCACAATACAATACAGCGCGATGGCGCTCTCCAGATATGATGCATTTACCATAGCGAATTATCTGGGCCAGCTCCCGAACACCACTGTAATATACTACCCTGCATCATACACGCAGATGTTCTCCAACATACAAATATACATGAAATTTGACAATCTCAGCAGATTCAGGGCCGTTGACAATATAGAAAACTGCACTGCTATCCCTGTCAATTCATATGTGGTTCTTACAAAATACGCAAAGATAGGAGGACTGAATTATACTCCGGATCCTCTCAACATGTGCCCAGGATGGCAGACCATACTTTATCCGCGCACAGGGCAGAACTATTCCTCAGCAATAGAAGGCTATGCATACCCGTTCAGAGCGGTATTGTATTATGTAAAGAGCAATCAGTCAGGTTAAAAATCATCTTGTAATCTGATAGCCCTTTACCTTTTCATAGAGCTCTTTCGCATGCTTGTCCTTCTCAAAATGCTCCCTTACGGGTTTTATCATACGTTCAAGCTCATCTGCAACGAAGGACTTTAGGTCCATCGGATGAATCCTGCCCTCAAGGTACAATTTCTGCAATTCTTTATAGCTGCCTGCCTCTATAGTCCCGCCGAACTTCTCAGGTCTCTCTATGGTTATCGGTTTGGAAAAGTCATCCAGTATTAGCAGTTCCAGATAATTGAACATCGGATTTCCCTCTATAACCCTTTCAGGACAGTACGCGTGACCTACCTTTTCCTTTATCTGTTCATGAGTATCATGTATGAGTATTGCTGACTTGGGATCAGACTTGGACATCTTGTACTGCATTAATTCTCCTTCATCCTTCGTCTTAAGGTCCTGCGGCTGTCCCTTCAAACCCAATATATACGGGTGGCTTACAACTACGGGGACCTTCCATTTGTACTTCTGAGCCACCTCTCTCGCGAGTATGCTTGCCTTTCTCTGGTCGAGACCCAGCTCGCATATGTCTATATCCATCTGGAAGACATCCGTTACCTGCATCGCGGGATAGAAGAGCTGCGCCGCATCAAGCATATCCCCCTCTTTCCTTCCCATTATCGTTATGGCACGCTTTGCCCTGTCAAGTGAAAAGGCCCTTCCCACCTTTATGAACCTGTCCCAGTAAGAGAAATCATCCATAAGGTCTTTTGCCCACACGATGTTTATCTTCCCGGTATCTACTCCTGCACCCTTCCAAGCCTCCACGAAATATTTACCAACATCCCTGATGCGCTCAAGATCTCCGCCCATCTTGTTGTTTATGAATGCAAAATAGTCGGCTACGTAAAGGTTGAATTTTATCCCTATGTCAAGCATCTTCTTTATGGTCTTCGCCCTATATATCCCGGTGTGCAGAGGTACCATTCCTGAAGGTTCGAAGCCATCGTATGCTACCGGGTGATTATTGGTCTCAAAAAGCGTCCTGAGTTCCTGCTCTGTTATTATCTCCTGGGCAAATCCCTTTACAACATCCATCTTCGTTTCAATGTCCATGAAAACAGCTACATATCAGATGCGATTCCTATTTAATAATATTATTGTACAGATTCAAGGTGCAGCAGCGCACATTTTTATTACTTTTTAGACATGTATAATAAAGCGACTAGTAATCGGTAATTATATGCCAGAACAATCAATCTCGCCGGATGACGAAGAACTTCTTAAATTCATTGAATCTGCAAAGCCTAAGGTATATGTAGTGGGGGCAGGAGGGAGCGGATCAAATACCGCAACAAGAATGACGGAATTGCAGATAGAAGGCGCAACGATCATAGCCATGAATACTGATGCTCCGCATCTCGCAAGGACAAAAGCACACAGGAAGGTGCTTCTGGGCAAGAAGATAACAAAAGGGCTCGGGGCAGGCAGTGATCCTAAGGTTGGCGAAGAGTCTGCCATAGAATCAAAGGAGGATATAAGGCATCTCCTGGGCGATGCGCAACTTGTTTTCATAACGTGCGGACTGGGAGGAGGCACTGGAACGGGTTCCATACCTATAATAGCACACGAGGCAAAGGAAGCAGGTGCGCTTACCGTTGCGATAGCGACCCTTCCATTTGCAAGCGAGGGCAAGATAAGGATGAGGAATGCCCTAGAGGGGCTTGCAAGGCTAAAGAGGGCGACAGACACTACGATCATAATACCTAATGATAAACTGCTTGCGGTGGCCCCAGATCTGCCGTTGAACATGGCATTCAAGATAAGTGACGAGGTTCTTTCAAATGCGGCAAAAGGCATCATAGAAATGGTCACAAAGCCAGGCATGGTAAACCTTGATTTTGCAGATCTCAGGAGCGTGCTCAAGGATTCCGGATATGCTGTAATAGGCATGGGTGAAGCGAACGTTGCGCACCAGTCAGACAGGACGAAGATAGCGCTTGACAACACATTGAAGAGCCCGCTTCTAGACGTTGATACCTCCACGGCAAAGAAGGCTCTCGTTAACATAATAGGCGGAGAGGATCTGACGCTAAGGGAGGCAGAGCGCATCTTCCAGGAGGTTTCAAGCAGGATAAGCAGCGATGCAATGCTGAAATGGGGAGCAAGGATAGAACCTATGATGCAGAAGAGCTCCCTTAAGATAATGGTAGTGTTAGGAGGAGTTGAGTTCGCCGAATATACTGAAAACGGAATAAAGGAGAAGGTCGGCGAAACAGAGGATATAGATCTTGACCAGATATTTGACGAGTGACCTGATTCCATGAAGATAAATCTAAACCCTATTCCAAAACTCAAGAGATTCTATTCCGATTCAAAGCACATAATCAGCGTAAGCTACAAACCCGATTCCCACGCCTTCAAAAAGACCCTGAAGATAGTCCTGCTGGGCATAATAATCCTTGGAATCCTTGGCTTCATAATAGCTGAGATAATAAATCTTCTCATACTCTAATTCCTTTAGTTGATGCATAAATGAAGGCAGAGATAGATTTCACAAAGTCAGCGCAGCAGAATGCGGATCATTATTACATAATGTCAAAGACGGCAAAGAAAAAAACGGAAGGGGCAATCGCTGCAATAGCAGAGCTGGAGAAGCGCAAGGAGCACGCTGAAAAGAGCGTAAAGAAAAAGGAGCTTAAGGAAAAGAGAGAGCAGAAATGGTATGAGAGATTCAACTGGTTCTTCACAAGCGACGGCTCTCTTGTCATAGGCGGGAGAAGCGCAAAGCAGAACGAGGAGATCAACTCGAAGCATTTCGAGAATGGGGACCTCTTCTTCCATGCCGACGTATTCGGTGCATCTGTAACCATACTGAAAAAAGGCGAATCCGCATCTGCAGATGTAAGGCAGGAGGCAGCATCATTCGCAGGTGCATTCTCAAAAGCGTGGGAGAGCGGCGCATCCACCGTAAATGTCTATGCCCTCAGACGGGAACAGGTATCCAAATCGAAGGAGAAAGGATCCTTGGGAACAGGCAGTTTCCTCCTTTCAGGAGAGAGGGAGTGGCATAAGAACATGGCTCTTGAACTCGCCGCATTCACAAACGGGGAGGGTGAAAATGCCGTCTTCATGGTGGCTCCCGTGCTGACTGTGATAAACCTGAATATAAGGAAGCGTGCGATAATAAAACCAGGAAAGGAGAAGAAATCTGATGCTGCGAAGAAAATAGCGAAGATGACCGGCTACGCTGACCTAGATTACATAATGCAGCATCTGCCTCCAGGAACGTTCAGCATATCCTGATTATTCCTCCTTTGCCGCTCTTTCAACCGCTTTCTCTATGAACCTGTATGCCTCTTCCGCACCCTTCCAGCCTTCGGTCTTTGCCCATTTGCCAGGTTCTATGCTCTTGTAATAAGAGAAGAAGTGTGCAATCATCTCTTTCGTATGTTCATCAAGGTCCTTTATGTCATTTATGCTCTTTGAAGAAGGGTCTATCTTCTCTACAGGTACGGCCATGACCTTCGTGTCTATCCCCTCCTCATCCTTCATAAGCAAAACTCCTATCGGCTTGACCTTAACTATCGTCCCAGGGGCGAAAGAGCTCGATGTTATCACCATTATATCCAGCGGGTCATCATCCTCTCCAAGGGTCTGGGGCACAAAGCCATAATTGTAAGGGTATACCATTGAGGTGTGCAGTATCCTATCTACCTTTATCACCTCATTCTTTTCGTCATATTCATACTTTATGTTTGATCCCTTAGGTATCTCCAGGAAAGCATTAACTCTCTTCGGCGCTTCGTCTCCTATCTTCACGTTCATAAAATCACTTACACCGAGATTATAATTATGAAATTTAATAAAATGTTCCTTTGCGGTGCCTATATAATCTTTTCTTGGACAAATCTATCATGCCCCAGAAGTATATAGTAGTGCTAGGGCTTTTGCTGAGCGGCCTTGGCAAGGGTGCAGTAACCTCTTCAATAATCAAGATGCTCGATTTCTATGATGTGAAGGCCCTTCCTGTAAAGTTCGACGGCTATCTGAATTACGACTGCGGGACGATGAATCCATACAGGCACGGGGAGGTCTTTGTCCTTGACGATAAGAGCGAGGTGGACATGGATTTCGGCCTCTACGAGCGCTTCCTCAACAAGAATCTTACAGGAGACCTGTCGATAACCGGAGGAAAGCTCTTTTCAAAGCTGATAAACAAGGAGAGAAGCGGAGGTTTCCTTGGAGAAGACGTCCAGATAATCCCTCATCTTACAAACGAGATAATAGACAATATAGAATCCGTATACAAGAAGAAGAGTCCTGACGTTCTTGTGATAGAGGTAGGCGGAACCGTGGGGGACATAGAGAACAGCTATTTCATAGAATCCATGCGGCAGTTTGCAACAACTCACGATGTCACTTTCGTATGCCTCACATATGTTCCTGCGCTTGATGTCGTTGGGGAGCAGAAGACGAAGCCCACGCAGATAGGGCTGAGGCAGCTGCTTCAGGCCGGCATCTCCCCGAATGTCGTGATATGCAGGAGCAGCGCACCTCTCGAGAAGAAAGCGAGGGATAAGATAGCCCTCTTCTCAAACCTAGGAGCCGAAAGAGTGATTGACGATTCTGACGATTACACAATATATCATCTGCCCCAGCACTTCATCGAGCAGGGGCTCGACAAGGTTCTTCTCAAGGACCTTCGCTTCGATAATAAGCTGAACAAGCAGAAACTGAATGAATGGGCAACGATTACCAAGAAAATAAAAGAGCCTAAGGAAAGCGTAAGGATAGGAATAGTCGGGAAGTACACCGGTTTAAAGGATTCTTATGCAAGCCTGCGCGAGGCTCTCATACACTCCGGCGCATTCAACAATGCCCGAGTAAACATAGAATGGATAGAATCCACAAGCCTGGAAGACAAAAACTATCCGAGCAGGCTGAAGAACCTTAACGGGATAATAGTTCCTGGCGGATTCGGGAAGAGGGGCACGGAAGGAATGATAAATGCGATAAGGTACGCGCGGGAAGAGAAGGTTCCTTTCCTAGGACTATGCCTGGGGATGCAGATGATGACTGTAGAGTATGCCAGGAACGTGTGCGGAATGAAGAATGCAAACTCCTCAGAGATGGACCCTAAAACTAAATACAAGGTAATAGACATAATAGAATGGCAGAAGGGGATAAAGAAGAAAGGGGGCACGATGCGCCTGGGCGCTTACGAGTGCATTCTGGCAAAGGATACCAAATCAAATACTGCATATTCAAGCGGAAGGATATCGGAGAGGCACAGGCACAGGTATGAGTTCAACAACAAGTACAGGAAGGCGATGGAAGACGCAGGCCTTGTGATCGCAGGCATCAATAGAAAGGATAATCTCGTAGAGTTCATAGAATGGAAGGAGAGTTTTGGCATAGGGACGCAGGCGCATCCCGAGCTTAAGTCAAGGCTTGAGAATCCTGCTCCTTTATTTACGGCATTCATAAAAGCAGCGCATGCCAGATCAGCTGACAAATGACCTGACAAGGTCAAGAACCTGGCCTGCCCCTGCTTTAGATTCACCGAATTTCCTGTTCCTGAAGACATAAGGCACATCAGATGCCTGTACGCTGTTCCTCCTTATGCATTTCAGCAGGTCGAATAAGACTTTAAAGCCCCTCCCGATAAACCTGCCCTTATTTTTAGAGTATACCTCTAAAAAGAAATCCCTCTCAACACCAAAAAACCCTGAGAATATGTCACCGCACGATTGGGATCTTCTGACGAACAAGACAGCATAACCGACAAGTATCAACGTCTTTGAGACAAATTTCCTGTAAAAAGGCCAGTCCTCCACCTCCGCCCTTATCCCAACGGTTATCTTATCCCCATCATAAAGTCTTCCAGCTATCTTTCCGACTACCTGGTAAGGATGCTGAAGATCCGCATCCATAACCACGGCATACTTTGTTCTGCATTCCTTTATGCCGTCAATAACGCTTGCAGTAAGCCCTTTATCCCTCCTGAGTTTCTTCCTCTCTATGACCTTGACATTTCCATATAATTTATTCATTCTTTTAGCTTCTTCAACAGTATTGTCCTTTGACCCGTCATCCGCAACTATTACGCTTACGCCCCTGTATCTCTTCTTGAGGTTGGATATCAGCTCAGCTATGTTTTTCCCTTCATTCAGAGTTGGCAATACTACCGTAAATTCATTGTACTGCATTTTGACCCCATATTTTTATTATAAAAAAGTCAGTATATCTCAAGAACCATACTATTGGCCTGCCAATCCATTTAAGCATATGTGCAAATCCGCGTATCTTTTCAATATCGCCTCTGTCAACTATCTTAAGCAGCGCAAGTATGATCGGATAGAAACTGATGAGAAGCATGAAGCCTGCCAGCATGGAGAGTATGCCTATGCTTATCAGCAATGCCAAGGCCGTTACCAGTCCGAGCAACATATTTGCAATCAGCACGCGATATACTCTCGCCCTGTTTATGCTAAAGAGAAGCAAACGAGACGTCCCTCTTATATACAGGATATCATTCACTATGCTGCCTATGATGAATATGGCAGATATGCTGCCTATCGGCCCCAATCTTGGTACAAGGGCAATGAGCAGAAATACCTGGACAAGCGCAGATATGAGCGAGTATTTGAAGACCTTTGCCGTCTTTCCCTCAGAAATGAAGAGGGTTGACATATATATCGATATCGTATTGATGAATACGCCCACCACTATGAGGCTCAGGTAAAGCGGTGCGTTAACGTATTTATGTGAGAAGATAAGATATACTCCCGGATTTGCGAATATTATCATGTATACAAAAATGGGCAGAACGAGTATCAGCGAATACTTAAGGGTCAGCCCGTAGGTTTTGTTAAGCTCCTCTTTCTCCTTCGACGTCCTTGCCTTTGAGAAAGACTGGAGCATTACGTGCGTCACATTCCCGTAGAAGGCCGATACGAAAGCAAACCCGGTCATCGCGACCCCGTAATCCCCAAGCATGCTCTTGCTCACATACAGTCCCAAAAGAACTATTGCGAAGTTGGATATGCCTACGCTGACCAGGTTCTTCATCCCTATCGGTGCGGAGAATCTAACGGTATCATACAGCTCCTGCCTGGTAGCCAGCCTGAAGCCCTTTGCCCCATACCTGTGCTTCTCCTTCACCACAAAATAAATTGCTGCAAGGAACCCGAAGAAATTGTCAAGAAGCAGGCCTATAAGGGCTCCCATAACTCCGTAACCAAGCAATATGAGCGCTATGCCTACGAACAGCCATATGAAATCCGAGCCCACCATAGTTGCAACAGCTATGTTCGCCTTGCCAAATCCTACCAGCGCGTTCTCCGATACCGATTCAAGCGTGCCGAAGAATATGGCAAATAATGCCACTATGAGAAGGGCATAATCTGAGCCGTTACCCAAGCCTGCTGCGGATACGCTGCCACTTATCAGCACTCCGATAAGCATAAGCGCAAGGGTTATCAGTATTATTATCGTGTAGCCGCTGGCAAGTATGCTGTCCAGAAGCCTGCCCTCGCGCATAGTCCTTGCCTCTGTTATATTCTTTACAAGGTAATTCCCTATTCCAAAACCGCCAAAGAGGCCCACTGCAAGGTTCCCGAATCCAAATGCAAAGGTATAAACACCGTAATCCGAAGGCCCCAGGAGCCTCGCAATAGATATGTAGATCAGCAGGCTAACAAGTATGCTGGCAACAGTTCCGCTGAACATGGAGGAAAAATTCCTGACGGTCTCCCCACCAACACCCAGCTCCTCTTTCGGTCTCTCTTCCTCCGGCATGAAATACCTTGCAAAAATGCAAACCTTTACACGCAGAATATCCTGCTAAGGTTTTATAATCTATAATGTAAATTACTCTTTAATTCTATTGGTTTACATGGAGGTAAATTACAGCACCATTAAGGACACATTAAAAGGATACAAGCAGGAAGGCAAGCTATTCCTAATCTATCTTGCAATATCCCTTGTAATATTCTGGTACCTGACGGTAAACATTACGAGCGGCGTTCCAAGAGGCTACGGGGATGTCTTCCAGTCGATGTTCAACCTATGGTGGGTTCCATATGCGCTCTTCGTACTGCATGCCAATCCATATTTCACAAATCTCCTTTACTTTCCCGCAGGCTCAAACTTCGTAACACAGACCTTGACGCCTTTGGCAGGTCTGATAACATGGCCTCTTCAGCAGATAAGCCTGGCTTTCGCATATAATGCCCTATTCCTCACAGGCTTTGCGCTCTCCGGCTTATTCATGTATATGCTTGCATACTATATAACGGGAAACAAGTATGCCTCATTTATAGCAGGATTAATCTTCGCATTCAGCCCTATGCACATTGCACAGGCGCAGGGACACCTTGACTGGACCATAATAGAATTCGTACCATTATTCGTTCTCTTCCTGGTCAAGAGCATATTCGAGCAGAAGAGGAGATACCCGATTCTTGCAGCTGTTAGCTTTATCCTGCTTACATTCATGGGGGACATAGAACAGGGAATAATGATGTTCCTGTTTGCAATAATAGCGGTCATACTGCTCTTCGCGATCAGGAGAAAGGAGATACCGAAGAAACAGGCGATTGTAAACCTGTCGATAATGACAGTAGCGATAGCGCTCCTCTTCTCACCGTTCTTCATCGCTATGCTTCCACACCTTAAGGAAGGCATTTCGGTAACTTCAAATTCCTCAGGGTTAGTGCAGAACATGGAGTGGAGCGACAACCTGCTCTCGTTCTTTCTGCCAAGCTATTACAATCCATTCTTTAACGGGATATCATCTTCATATGCAAACCAGATCTACGCCCTTACATACCAGGGGATATCCTATACTATGAATGTCGGAGAGAAGGTCTCATACATAGGCTACTCCGTACTTGCGCTTATGGCAATCGGCATATTCTACGATTACAAACAAAACCGGCTCAAACACTCCCTATTTTGGATAGCCATACTGGTCATATATGTCCTATTGGCACTCGGGCCTTATGTGCAGATAGGAGGAACAGTGACAGGCATACCTACGCTCTATTCTTTATATCTCAATGCCCCTTACCTAAACATAATAAGGGAGCCTGGCAGATTCGACATGATAATAACGGTAGCGATTGCGATACTCGCTGCAATCGGCTTCATGAAGGTCATAGATAAAAAAGATGATAGGAAAAAACTAATCTACACCGCAATACTCACGGCAATAATATTGGCAGAGTATGCAGGCATTGCAATACCTCCCGCATCTTCAAATCTGTACATGAATGCAACGATACCCAGTGAATATTATCTTATAGGCAAGGTCCCTGGGAATTTCTCGGTACTGATGCTTCCATCATTGCCGTCAGGCGGAGAGACCCCTGCGGAATTTACAGGATTAAACACCTATTATACCACGGCCACGCACAAGCCTCTAATCGGCGGTTATACCAGCAGGACAAACACAACACAGTCGCTTGCAGCATCGCTAATACCGTTATCCCAACAGGCGTTAACTTTGCAGTATGCCCCTAACCTTAATTACGGATCACCAATAAACGAGAACGTAACCAACGAGACCCTTCTCTTCCTGGAAGCATACAATACGAGCTTCATAACAGTAGACAGGTCAGCCTACAACTCAACCTCCCAGGATATTCTCTACTCTTATCTTGCTTCTGTATTCGGGCAAGGAGCGGTTACAAATTCATCCTTCGTATTCTCAACAAAATCTGCAATATCTACAAATGCAGGCAGGTCGATAGTGGCATATCCTTATCCTGTCGGAAATACCCAGTGGATAGCAGGCACTCTGGTATGCTACTACTCAAACAGCCCATGCAACGCGACTCTTGAGAAGATGTGGATAGGCACGAATTACAGGATAATCCTGATATATGCGCCCAACAACACATCCGTAAATATCGGGATGAACGCAATATCATATGACGGGAACACCAACATGCAGGTATACTTAGACAATTATCCTGCAAAGAACCTTACGATATCAGGACACGACACACACTATGCGATAAACGCAACATTGCAGCAAGGGCTGAATGAATTCGCCCTTTATCTTCCAAATTCCACTTATGCTGCACCGGAGCCTTACCTGACATTCGGAGTCTACAATATAACATTCTCAAAGAAATAAGGAGAAGAGATAATGGCAGCACGTAAGTAACACATATGCATAACGGGAATGGAAATCCTGCTCGTCACCCACATAATCTATAGAAAAGCTTTAAATAAACATTACAATATACTCAATATTGGATGGAAGGGCCCCTGGTTAAATGCGACCAATTATATTTAACAGGGCTGGGTTGGTAGGATGGATACAAACACAAGCGAACTCGAAGTGGGACAAGTATATGATCTGAGGGTTTCTGCAAAGAGCCCCCAAGGCGAAGGGATGGGCAGGGTGAATAACCTCGTTGTCTTCGTCAAGAATACAAAGACAAGGATAGGCAAAGTATACAAAGTAAGAATAACGGACATGCACGAAGACTTTGCATATGGGGAGTCAACAACTGAGAATAGCAAGTATTTTATAGGTAATGGTAGTCTTATAATATAGATTTTTTATCTTACATTATATTCCTCTAATCTGTACTATGTGTAGGTTTTGTAATGGATTACAACTCAATTTATGAAAAAATGAAAAAGGGAACTACAACTGTCGGTCTTGTATGCGATGAGGGTGTGGTAATGGGGGCAGATTCAAGAGCCACTATGGACACTTTCATAGCAACCCAGGAAGCGGTAAAGGTCTACAAGATAAACGATACTCTTGCAATGACTATTGCAGGAGGAGTCGGCGACGCTGAGTATCTGATAAAGATGGTATCCGCACAGGATCAGATATATACGATGGAGGAAAAGAAGAACCTGTCTCCGAAGGCTGCAACATCCCTTCTTTCAATAGTGCTTCAGGAAAATAAGATGTACCCGTTCATGGTACAGCTCATAATGGGAGGTTTCACTAATGGGAATCCTGAGATATACGACATGGATCCTCTTGGAGGTTATACCAAGGAGAGCAACTACACCAGTACTGGCAGCGGTTCATTGACGGCTCTGGGTTATCTGGAGAGCGTATATCAGGAAAAGATGTCAATACAGGAAGGGGTCAAGCATGTTGCAAAGGCATTGAGCATAGCGATGAAGAGAGATTCGGCGACCGGCGGAAACATGAGAATTGTCTCAATAACCAAGAAAGGGTACAAGGAGTACACCAAAGACGAGATAGAAAAGCTGTCAAAAGCTGGCTAAATGAAAGGATAAAAGATTCTAATTTACATTTCCTGTGGTTAAGTGTCAGAAGAAACAACGAAGAAGGACATATTGGAAGAGGTACGAAACCTGATGCCTGCAGAAGCGGGCGTTACTAAGGTTGATTTTGAAGGGCCTGACGTAGCGGTATACGTGAGCGACGTTGCACATGTATACAGGGACGAGAGCATAATAAGGAATATCTCGGTCTCGATAAAGAAGAGGCTCATTGTCAGGAGCGACACCTCGAAGCTGATGGATCCTGAATCTGCAGTAAAGCGCATAAAGGAGATTGTGCCTGTAGAAGCAGGCATACCTGAGGACGGCATACGTTTCGTGCCAGAATTCTCAGAGGTTTATATAGAAGCCTTAAAGCCAGGCCTTGTAATAGGCAAAGGAGGCACAAACCTGATCAATATAATAAGCGATACAAAGTGGATACCCAAGGTCCTCAGGATCCCTACAATGAACAGCGATGTGATAAAGGGGGTGAGGAGCATGCTCTTCAAGGAGGGTGCTTTCAGAAAGAAGTTCCTTGACAACCTTGGCAACAAGATAAACAAGCCGATAATGAAGAGCGAATGGATAAAGATGACCGCTCTGGGCGGCTTCAAGGAAGTCGGCAGAAGCTGCATGCTTGTAGAGACAAATCATTCAAAGATACTGATAGACTGCGGAATTAGCCCTGAACCAGGGATAAAAGGAGCCGAAGGCAACGCCGCAGGAGGAGAGAACAAGGCCTTCCCTTATGTCGCAAATATGAACGCAACGATAAACGATATAGATGCGGTCATACTAACACATGCGCACATGGACCACATGGGCTTCCTGCCATATCTCTTCAAGTTCGGATATACAGGTCCGGTATACTGCACCCCGCCTGCAAGAGATCTTGCCGCCTTGCTGCTTTATGACTACACACGACTTGTGATAAAGAGCGGAGGGGTTCCACTATACGGGGAGAAGGACGTAAGGAATACGCTTATGCACATGGTTACCAGGGATTATGGGGAAGTGACAAACGTAACGGACGAGATAAAGTTAACCTACCATAACGCCGGACACATATTAGGGAGCGGCAGCGTCCATCTGCATATAGGAGAAGGCATGTACAATGCCGTTATAACTGGTGACTACAAATATGGCTTTACACGGCTTCTTGACGAAGCGGATACAAGATACCCAAGAATAGATGCACTGTTTACCGAGAGCACATACGGCGGCCCAAGGGATATTACGCAGAACAGGAAGGAATCCGAGCTCGAACTGCTCGATGCCATACAGAACACGGTAAGCAACGGCGGCAAGGTGCTAATACCATTATTTGCGGTGGGAAGGGCACAGGAACTAATGCTTGTTCTAGAGAATTACATAAACAACAGCCCTAAGTACAAGATAGAGGCCCCGATATACCTTGACGGCATGATACTCGAAGCAAGCGCCATACATACCGCTTATCCGGAATACCTGAAATACAGCGTTCAGCAGCGTATACTAAACAACAACTCTCCTTTTGAGAGCGAGATATTCGAGATTGCAAAAGGGGAGAAGAGCGAGATACTTGACAAAGGCCCGTCAGTGGTACTGGCAAGCGGAGGAATGCTTAACGGCGGGGCCAGCCTTGCATATTTCAAGGAGATGGCAGAGGATCCGAAGAACCTGCTTGTATTCGTAGGATACAACAGTGCAAACTCTCTGGGAAGAAGGATACAGAACAGGGTTACGCAGATAGCCCTTCCTGGAGAAGATGGAAAACTTGAGCAGATAGACCTGAAGATGCAGATACGCACCGTGGAAGGGTTCTCAGGACACAGTGACAGGAGGCAGCTGATAGACTTTGTGAAGAATATTAGACCCTCTCCAAAGAAGATATTCACGATGCATGGCGAAGAGTCAAAGTGCGAGGATCTCTCAAGAGTTCTTGGCAACATGATGCACGTCGAGTCAAGGTCACCCATGAACCTCGATTCCCAAAGGCTGAGATAAATTTATTAGCCAAACCTGCTTCTTAATATTATGAAGGC
>JAKAUU010000018.1 GCA_021817505.1 Microcaldota archaeon
ATGGCGTTAATCTTCGTCGGCATCGAATCGCAAATTAGGTATAGTTGTTTTGGTTGTATTAGTTGTATGTCTATTGAAATGCTATCCTTATATAAGTCTTCGTTCCGTCCGGTCATGCTTAGTTCCCAGTTTAGCGTTATCGTATTCGTTTGTATAGAAGTTCATTGAGTTGGTTCTTGGGCTTTATCAATAAGTGCCGAATGCCTGTTATGAAATGCCTGCTGCCAAACCTTATCTTTAACTCAGTTCTCTCTTTATCATCTGGTGGAGTATTCCCTGGTCCTTCTGCTTCAGCACTTCATCCATGAATAACTCCGGCCTCTCTCTGAACTCAATGAACCTTCTTACATGCTTCATGACAGTTTCATACTGCTGCGGCTTCGGCTGCCTTGTGTCAAGCTCCGATCCAAGCTTACCTGTATTCACCTTCCCCCTCAGGGCCACGAATCCCAGCGCTATGCTTATCTTATCCTCATCTATGCTGTTGGCTATCGAGTAAAGCTTCCTGTATGTAGCAAGCTGCCTTCTATGCTCCGAAGAGCGTTCATTGGTCTTGTCGGTCTTCCAGTCTACTATCACATATCCATCCTTTGTCTTGTAGACTGCGTCAAGCTTGGCCTTGAACTCCATCTCCTTAGGCGCCTCTTTGCCCACGAGCGCCCCCAGTGGCAGTATTATCTCATCCTCTGCGCTTATCTGGGCAGCACCGAACTTCTCCTTTACCTGTTTGTCTATTCCTTCTATGTTGTCCAGGAAGGGAGTCTCCTCCTTGCTCAGGCCGCTTTTCTTTAATGTTTTGTTGAATCTGTCCTCAGCCATCTTGTGAACGCTGTTGCCGAGGTTCAGGGCAGGGCTCTCATCCCTTAACCCCATTATGTTGGATCTTAGGAACTCAAATGGATCGGCAATCCTCTCTATCATAGTGTATGAGAGACGGTTTGTACTGCCGAAATAGCTGGTTATCCTGTCCTTCAGCCATGGATCCTTCGACTTAATGGCCTTTTTGGAATCCTCATACCTTCCATTAATGAACAGGCTGTACGCCTCGTCGAACTTCCTGGAGAGGGGTTCAGGCTCGTCATCCATGGACTCAAATTTAGTAAGAACATGCCCGTCTATCACATAATCGGAGCTGTTCGAGTTGTTTGCAACTATGTAAAGGTTATCCTTTGCCCTTGTGAATGCCACAAAGTCGACCCTCAGGCTCTCCTCCTCCAGCTCCTCGGTTATGTCTATCCCCTTCGTACCCTTGATTATCCCATATACTACTGCATCCACGAAGCTGAAGCCGCTCCGTGTGGCTTTTGGAACATATATCACATTGTCAAACTCAAGTCCCTTGGATTTGTGCACTGTCGTAAGAACGAGCCCCTCCTGCTTCCCTATGGGCTCGTAGCTCTCTTCAGTAACATCAAGGTAGTTGAAGAGGTCTGCTATGAGAGGCGCGTTTATCGTATCGAAGAATTCAGCGATGTTCCTTCTTATCGCAACTGCTGTTATGTAGTAGTCCTTGCCTATGGAGACGCTTATAGGAAGGATAACATCATCGAATATCCTGAGAAGGGCAGGCCTTGAAAAGGCAGACTCCCTGAGCTTCATGAAGGCAGGGGCCCTTGCCTTAAGGACCTTCTCATCAAGCTTCCTGTCATTGTATATCTTTGAAATTTCAAATGCCTCCTTCAGCCTAGTGCCTGGGAATGGGGTGAAGAGCGCGTTGACAATGCTACCATTGTCATCCATGAGAAGCCCTTTGAGAAAAACAGTTATGCTGCCTTTGGCTTCGGAAGAGGTTGCATTGCTTATCGTTGTTGAATAACTGACTCCTTTGGAGTCAAGAATCTTGGAGATGTCTATTATCTGTTTGTTGGACCTTGTTATTATGGCAGTTGTTTTGCCATCCATCAGCTCCAGTGCCTTCTTAACAGCTGCATTCTCCTGCTGCCCCTTTCCCGTCTCTATTATCTCTATCGTACCCTGTTCCTTCCTCTTTGCAGTAAAGCCCTTTAGTTCAGCCGCATGCTCCTTATGCATGGTCTTTGATGAAAAGTGCTTGCTTGCATACTCTATAACCTGTCCGACGCTCCTGTAGTTCTCAACAAGGATCTCCTTCTTAGGCTTCAGCTTCTCTTCCACCACCTTGAAGTTGCGCACGGAGCCTCCCTGGAAGCCGAATATCGACTGCTTCCTGTCACCGACAAGGAAGAGCTCATCCCCGCTCTGTATCGCAATCTCGGCCTCAAGCTCATTCACATCCTGCAGCTCATCAACAAGTACGAACTTGAATTTCTTCTTATTTGGAATCCTGACAAAGTGCAGCAGCATATCATTGTAATCTATGAAGCCAGCCTTCTTCGAACCCTCATAATCCTTGAACGCAGCTACAAAATACTCTGCAAACTTCGCCTGCTCCTCAATCGTTATGTTCTCTATTCCATTATTGGTATATGCCTTCTCTATCTCCTTCGTGCATTTCTTCAGGTCTATCTGTTCGGGAGTTATCCCATAGCTCTTCAGATACCTTATCGCATTCTCGACCTTCGGCACTATGTCGCTTATTATGTAGGAAATCGGGTAATTCAAGGCCTGATTACCCTCAAACGACTTGTAGATCGAGTATCTTATCGCATTATTGCCAAGGATTCCATGCTCGCCTCCATCCTCTTCCAGATAGGAGAGGGCGTAGCTGTGGAAGGTGTGTATATTAAGTTCATGCAATTTCGAGTCAAGACCCTCCTCCTGTGCAAGCAGCCTGATCTTCTGGTTCATCTCGCTTGCAGCCTTCTCAGTGAAGGTTATGCAGAGTATATCCTTTGGCAAAGTCCCTTCCTTTAGCAGTGCAATCACGCGCCTGGCAAGCGTAGTCGTCTTTCCTGTACCTGGATTTGCAAGGATCAGTTTGTTCATAATAATGCCAGCTTGCCTGCATCGGTCATATTGTAATCGTCATCAAGATAGCCATTGTCCTTCAACTCCTTGAGGTGCTGGTATATCATGCCCCTTGTCCTCCGCATCTCATTCGCTATCTGCAGTATGGTCTTTCCCCTCCTGTTTTCCAGCTTTGCCAGCAGCTCCCTCTTTGTCGAACCTATATTGTATGACAGTTTTGGCAGGTTTATCACCTCATTATCCTTTACCGCATTGGTCACTATCCTGTTTATCCTGTCGGGCCTCGCATACGCTCCGAAAAGAACGGCAGAGGCCATACTCCTGCTTCCACCTGCAACGCTTATGATGATCCTGCTGCCCGGAGACTTATATCTGTCTATTAGATCCACAGTCGTCCTGGCTGCAGCGTATACGTCGTCCTTTGCCACGTTAACCACCTCTATCTGCACAACCTCCCCGAAAGTCTTCCGCACGGCCTTTATATTCTCCTTAACCTCCTTTCCCGTATCGTCTATCATGAGCACCACCCTCTTCGGGGAGAACTTCAGCGCAGCAGGCAGGAAGGGCTTCGTATTGTAGAAAGTTGCTATCAATGTCACATTGTCCATTGCTAAAACTATTATACAGTAAAGCTTTTATATATGTTTGTATAGAAAAAAGTTATACATGTATACTTTTTGTATTTAATGGTAAAAAGGCGATCGTATGACAAGAATAACTATCGAAGAACCTTCGGAATTGGTGATACACAGGCTGTACAAAGTAAGTCCAGAGGAGCTCCTCAAGGCATGGGCAGCTGATGGCGGTCAAAGACAGGTATTCTGGACCAACGGTGTGCTGATGCTTCCATTCAAGATGGCGATGCTCCTGAGCGCCATAGTGGAAACGGATTTCATTAATGGCAAGGAGCACTGGCAGGAGCTATTCTGTGCAGATATGGAACAATTTACCAAGAGCATAGAGGTTGACGAGGCGCACCTGAAAGGTACAAAGATGTACATAACCGATGCATCTAATCTGCCGTTATACTGCGAAGTCGCAGCATGGCTAAGAATGCGATACGCGACGGACCGTATTCCCATAACAGAGCAGGAAAAATTCCCATCGAATCAAATGTGATTTCATGAAGAGCAAAACATTTGTCATAGAAGCCGGTTTGGGAATGACGCTGGCCGAGGCTGTAAAAAAGGCGGAGAAGCTGCTCAAATCAACAGGACAGGAAGACAACGTTTCGTTTACACTAAGGTTCAAAAAGCGGCAACATGCGCGTTTGAGATGATGCTATCATAAAGTATAAATTGCCATTCCGCCCATCAATTAGCGAGTAACATGAAGAATTCAGCATCTCCACACGCCCTCCAGATTCCAAGGCGGATCGCTATATGCCGTGGCATAAAATGGATAGCTGCCGATGACAATATCGCAGAAAAGATAATGTCCAAGGTCTATGGAAATCTGCCAAGAAATAAGGCACATCCCTATCCTGAACTGGATTACCAACTGGCTAAACTGATGAGACAGAAGGTTCCGTCCGTGACCATGCCCGTCCTTAAGGGAAGAGCCAAGGGACTGAGGATAATCTATGGAAACATGCTGATAGTTTCAACGCCTCCAAGACTCTATTCAGAATGGGGCTATGATTTTCTGAAAGTTGACATCTGTGTGGTAGGGCCGTTAAATAAAGAAGAGAAGATCAAAACGGTCTTTGAAAGGCAGGTGGCCAAAGCCATGAAGGAGAAAAAGAGAGCTGCATGGTATGTTAGACAGGTAATACCTTTTCTCGATGTCCTTTTCGACACCGGGCTGATAAATGGTGTAATTGGAAGAGGCTCCTATTTCGGCAAGAATGGTTTTCCACGTGCCGATGACGATATCAACTTCATACTTTTCGCGAAACATTCTGACAAGAAGACAAGAGCCAAGATACTCAGGGTATTGAAAAGACTGCCCAAATTTGAGATAGTGTCAGTCCTAAGAGAAGAAAAGAGGCTCAAAAAAGGCATCCACCCATCATTTAGTTTCATAATAGTATCAGAAGATATGGCTCCGATGATAAGGGCCACGAATTATGAAAAGTACGTGCTGAATGACGGTGTAGGCATAAGCCTGAGCAACCTCCCGAAAGAAAGATCCGAAGCATTAGCAAGGAAATTCGTGAAACTGCTGCCCTCTCCAGACAAACAATAAAAATAAATCAGATATAGATAACGTTATTATCTGTTTCTTGCCATATCTGGATCATGGCCATGGTTGCAAGGAAGCTGATGCGCGGGGATCATATAGCAGTCATAGCTCCGGCCAGAAGCCTGCGGATAATACGTGATGATA
>JAKAUU010000002.1 GCA_021817505.1 Microcaldota archaeon
GCCCCTACAATTACCGGTTTTCCCCGTATGCCATCTCTTCTGAGCTCTTCGCACGCCGCATAAAAATAATCCATGTCCACAAGAAGGATTATTCTTTTATCAGCCAAATATCATCTCCTCTGTCGGCCCTTCTGGTGATAGCTCCCTGAATACCTGCGA
The DNA here is from genome assembly GCA_021817505.1 of Microcaldota archaeon. Lineage (GTDB taxonomy): Archaea > Micrarchaeota > Micrarchaeia > Micrarchaeales > CABMGC01 > JAKAUU01. Next base: position 160 of record JAKAUU010000002.1, read on the forward strand.
TGTAAACTTCTGGACCTTTACATCTTCCCTTCTCCAAGTATCTGGATCAAGCCCAGCGTTCACACACGCGTGCCTTAGCATCTCCTCGCTCTTCCAGTTATTCTCAGAAGCGCTTATCGGCAAGACCGCCCCAGCGTGATAGCCGTATGCTATCATCACACCATCCCTGCCTGTTTTTATCTTCTTCAGCTTTGCAGCTGCCGAACCTCTGACCTCTTCAGGCTTAGAAAGCAGATCCACCTCAACAACTATATGTTCAAGCTCCCTGTGGGATATCGGAACAAAGCCTTTATCCTCAGCTGCGCCTATCGCAGCCTCTATCAGAGACCTGCCGAGAGGCATGCTCGGATTAACGAAACCCATGCTGCCTCGCGGAGTTCTTGTAGGCCAGTGTTCCACCCTCACATAAATGCCATGCCTCTGCAAGAACTTCCTCGAATGTTTTGCAAAGGGGGCCCTGTCAAACTTGGCATTGCTTACAAAATCAGTAATCGCCTTCCTTGCTATCCTTACCAGTTCCTCTCCTGTTTCTATAGAGTAATCGTCCATGAACTCAGACACCCCAGCAACTGCGAATTACACTTAGAACAAGCAAGGAAAACATAATAATATATCTGCCCATACCTGCAGACAGGTAAACTTTGTGAAGGTAAATGCACATCAATTCTTAACGACATAAATCGGCAGATCTTTTTATCAAGGTTTAAGCAAAAATAATGAATGTTTATAAAGGTTAATGCAAAAGGTTATTCCAGCGTTTAGAGCATATCCTATTTATCCTTCCCCACCCTCTAAACGCTTTATATTTCACTTTTTAGTGGATACCTTTTTCTCTCTGAGATATCCATAAACGGAGAGGACAAAGAGGCTCACAACAAGTATATGGACCAGTGTGCAGTATAGGCATATTGCCCCAAGCACATACTCGACATATAGCAGATAGACAACAGTTGCAATTCCTATTATATTGAAGAACATAATGTTCTCATAGTCTGTTCTGTCGAGCATAAAGAGCTCTATTGCAAAGAAGACCATTCCTATAAACCCTAAAGGAATCCCGAAAATAGTCGAGTAAGGGCTGCTAAGCACCTTTCCGCAGTTGACAATCCCTGCATCAGGGCAGGCCACAGGAGTTCCGTTGTAGTGCGAATAAGTAAGATATGCCGTGTCTACTATGCCTATCATTATCAGCAGCAACATAACTGCGTAGAGTCTCCCTTTTTTTACTACCATACTGGATCAACCGATATTGCCTTCAATCTTTTTTATGTATGTCTGACCGCATACGCTCTGCGGTGTGTTATTATCAATACTGCATATCTGTGCAGTAAAGATGTTTGCCTGTCCGATAATCTCTTCGGATTGCAATGATGATGCATTATACAGATTGTTCGATATGGTATTCCAGGTGTAGCTGTCAAGTATTGAATACGGGTCATATGTGGCTCCGACATCTATTGCCTTATTGCCGAAGTCTATGAAGGGTATGCCCCCTCTTCCTGCCGAAGTAGGCCCGTCGTATTTGCTCAGGATGGCAGTTTCCGATGTGTTAGGGTTCTGCAGGGAAGGATAGCTGCCGTTAACTACCTTGTTCCCTTCCATCTCCACGCTTACAAATGATATGTATTTGCTAGTATAAGTCGCATTAACGAAGGTGAATGTCGGGGTGCTAGGTGAATAATCCGTTGCGCTTGAGGTCATGTATTCAAGACCTGTGAAGTTGCCGAATCTCATAAGCGCAATTGTCAAAGGCCATCTCTCAGCTGCGCAGTACGGGCAGTACTCGGCGCCCATGTAAAGTATCTCAGGCTTGCCGTTATAAGTAAGATTTGTTCCGTTTACCTGCTGCAATGTCTTTCCCAAACCTGACCCGACAGCCGCACTTACATTATCAGGGACCTGCAACCTGTTTATCATGTATTGTTGGACGGGAACGTTGTCCTGCGAAGTTATATTCAGCGACTTTACGGAGCTGCCGATGCTGAAGTATGCAATTACCAAGCCGATCACTATCACTATTGCCACTGCTGCCAACTTCTGGTTAGTCGTGAGCTTCATACTATCATCTATTTATAGAATTCAGATAAACTTATTATAAGATGGATATTTATAAAGTTATATTCAATCACAATACAGGATAAATCAAACGAATGGTAAAATGAGAATAGGGCCCGTAATTACAGTATATGCTGCGATTCTGCTTTTGGTAGTAATCTTCGGGACTGCATTCTCCTATGCTTTGGGAGCAACAAACTTCAACATACCTATATCCAATCCATTAACGGCCCTTTACTTCACCATAATAACAATATCCACTGTGGGTTACGGTGACATATATCCTGTAACTGCGGTAGGCAGGATATTCACCATGATTCTGGTTCTGGCAGGCATCAGCACATTCATCGGTGCTGTCACCGCCATATCAAGTGATTTTATGAGCAAAAACGTTGCAAAGCTTTCCGGAAGAATATCCGGACTGGAGAGAAGAACACTCAGCAGGCATCATGTGCTTATAGGCACCGATTTCATAAACCAAGACATAGCCGACAAATTCAGGAGAGAGAGGGAGAATTTCATAATACTGAGCGCGGACAAGACCACTGCAGACCGTTATGTGGACGATGGCCTAAGAGCATTCGTTGCGGATCCGACTTCAGAGACCGACATGAGGAAGTTTGAGATGCATAGGGCCAGATCAATAATAATAGACCTGAATGAGAACTCGCTCACAGTGTACGCTCTTCTTATAGTGAGGAAGCTTGCCCCAAACGTACTGACGATAGTTGTTGCGCAGAATTCGGAGATAGCTGAAAGGGTATCCGATTTGGGACTGAAAAAGAACGAGCGGGTAATAAACGTCTCGAGCCATCTTGCAGGAGAGATAGTCAGGAGCCTGAAATAGATATAAAAACCAAATATGCCGCAGGCCTGAACACTGCCTTTTGACGGCATTCCGAAACGCTGGTGGTTGCAAGTACCTACATGCAACCACTTTTTTTACAGGTTCATCTGATTCCCATAGCATACAATCCATCAAGCGAAGCAAACACTGCACCGAACGTCACGTCATTCGCCACACCAAGCCGCTTGTTTAGTGCAAGAAGCATAAATGACCTGCATTCATCTCTGGTGAGCGACCCACCCTTTGCTATACGGTCTATTAGGCCCTTTGAGAACTCCTTGCATTCCCTCTGGTGCCATTCTAAGCACTCAAGATCTAATGTTACTTTCTTAAACATGTTAATAGTCCAAAAATAATAATAAAAACTTTGCGACTTAAACTGTGATAGGCTTTTATATAAGCAAGCAGAAATTACTTCCATGCCAAATCAAGAGCTCATATCCGATAATTTGAAGCTCATAGAGAGCTTTGGTGCAAAGCCAATAAGCTCACTCAACGAAGTACCTGATTTCTATACCTTTAAAAACGGTCTGATGTACTCCCATCGCGACTTTGAATTATTTTACAAAAAAGCCAAGAATGGCACAAAAAGCGCCATAGTTTCGGGATTCAATGCGAGTGCTACGATGCATATAGGTCATGCAGCAGTATTTGATACAAACCTGTTCTTCCAGAAAGAGTTCGGTGCAAACGTATTCATACCAATCTCTGACGACGAGAGCTATGTGTCTCTCAAGATAAAAACACAGGAAGATGGGCTCAGGAATTCCTTCGTGCTTGCACGGATGATGGCCGCATATGGCTTTAATCCATCGCATACTAAAATAATAATAGACCAGATATACACCAATATATACAATATCGCGATAAAACTATCGAGGGGTGTGACCCTATCTGAGATACGTTCAGTTTATGGTTATACTCCAGACCAGAACATAGGCCTTCACTTCTACCCTTCGATACAGGCGGCGCATGTTGTCCTCCCCCAGACCTTTGGCTTCCCGAATGTTCTTGTGCCCATAGGGCCCGATGAAGACGCGCACCTGCGTGTATGTAGGGACGTTGCTGAGAAATTCGGTTATGTAAAACCTTCGGTGCTTCATTCCGTATTCTTACCTGGCCTTGATGGGAACAAAATGTCAAAGTCGAAGAATAATGCAATATTCTTTCTTGACGAGCAAAAGGAAATAAAGAGGAAAGTTATGACTGCTTTTAGTGGGGGCCGTACGACTGTTGAAGAACACAGAAGACTTGGGGGTAACCCAGACGTGGATGTTGCATACATGTACCTTAAGAGTTATTTCTTGGCAGATAAAGAGTCCATACATATATATGATGAATACAAAAGAGGGAAGCTGCTAAGTGGCGATCTTAAGAAAATGCTTCTTGAGCATATTGAGGCCCGTATCGATAAGTTCATTGCAAAATACAACAAGGTAACCCTGGAGGATCTCGAAAAGATCATACTGAGGGATGAACACATAGACCTAAAAGCGCTTATCGAAAAGGCGGGAACATTCCATTAGCCCCAATAACATTCGTCAATCTCTACGTTTCTATGCTAAACGTTATCTAATCCTTTGCTAACACTTAAATATTGCCCAAACATAATTAATGGCATAATTAGCATTAATGAAAATGGCGATATATAATGCAAATATCCATACCAAGGGTCAATGTTGGTCATAAGACGTTGCACATCATCCGCTCGACGGCCCGCGCGTCAGAATCAGTACCTGTGATAGTGCTTGCATGCAAAAATATATAACGGGATATGTATCGGATTGGAACTGTTGGTTGAATGCCGCAGGCCGGATTTGAACCAGCGACATTCCGCTCTCTGCAATTTGATAAAACTTTTCTAAAAGTTTTACTTCAGGCGGACGCTCTCCCGGACTGAGCTACTGCGGCACAATGTATAATCAGATTACTTGAAAGTTTTTAAATGCTCTATTATGAATGGATATTGCTGGTCATATGCCAATAGATGGGAGATGGAACGATTTAGGCCCGGCTTCCAACCACGTAATCCTCGATGGCATCGAATTCCGAGAGTACCAGTTCAACATAATCCGTTCTATATTCAGGCACGGGAATACTCTTGTGGTCCTGCCTACGGGCCTTGGCAAGACCCTGATAGCGGTGTATTCGATTGCCCAAGCTCTTGCTGCAGGCAAGAAAGCGATGCTCCTTGCCCCGACCAAGCCTCTTGCAGAACAGCACTATCTGACTTTGCAGAAGTTGTTGAAAATCAATGAGGATGAGCTTATGCTCCTGCTCGGCACAACCAACAAATCAAAACGGGAAGAGCAGATGATCAACGCCAAGGTAATAGTCGCTACTCCGCAGACCGTAGCCAACGAAATCAAGAAAGGTACGCTTGACATGAGCAGGTACCACTCTACAATATTCGATGAATGCCACAAGGCCGTAGGCAAATACGCCTACACGTACATAGCAGATACCTGCTCTGCATACGATGTAAAAACAATAGGGCTAACTGCTTCCCCAGGCTCAAAGAAAGAGAAGATAAAGAAGCTGTTGCAGACCCTAAAGACGGAGCACATAGAATCGCGCGTGTCATCTGATCCTGATGTCTCAAAATATGTGATGCCAAAGTACATGCACATCATGGACATAGAGCTGACTGATAGCATAAAGGAGATATCGGCTATGATAAAGCCGGAGATAGAGGCAAGCCTTGCAAGCCTGAACAAGATGGGTTTCCTACACTTCAAGCACTTTGAGAACATTCCCAGAGGCAGAATAATAGCTCTCGGAGACGAGATAAACAGGATAGGCTCAGATTACAAATATGCTGCGATATTCAGCTATGTGAAGCTGCTGAATCTCTCACATGCCTACGACCTTCTTACCGTAGAAGGCATCCAGCCTTATCTCGAATACATGCAGTCTCTGCAGGACAAGGAGAAGAAGAGCAAAGCAGTACAGGGAATACTCAACAGTAAACGCATCATAGCCGCAGTCTCTGCTGCAAAGGCAGCGCAGGCTCGTGGCGAAGAGCACCCAAAGGTCATAGCGCTTCTTGATATACTTAGAAATTACCGCGGAAAGAGCGTCATAGTCTTTGTCCAGTACAGGTCTACGATAAAGATGCTTGTAGAGTACCTTAACAACAATGGCTTTCCATCAAAGGCATTTACCGGAAAGCGCGAAGGAGTTACGGAAGCGATGCAGAAATCCCTGATAGAAGACTTCAGAAAGCATGAATTCCATGTGCTGGTTGCCAGCTCTATAGGAGAAGAAGGACTGGACATACCTAGCGTAGACGCAGTAATATTCTACGAAGCAATTCCTAGCGAGATAAGGAACATACAACGAGGCGGGAGGACGGGAAGGCTGGCCCCAGGCAGCATATACATCATGCTTGCCAAGGATACAAAGGACCAGATATACTTCTACGTATCGAGGAAAAAAGAGGAGAAGATGAACATGCTGATTAAATCGTTGAACATGGAGCTTGGAAGAATGCCAAGAAAAACTGCTGACAAAAATCAGTCCCGTCTTTAAAAAATTACGAGCTGCTGGACCAAGGTAAGCATTTAATAGCGTTCATGATATATCTATTCATGCATAAGTCCGCTTCAAAGAATAAAAAGAGGATTCTAAAGCAGCAATCCGCCTTTGAATTCATAACAACGTATGGCTGGGCGATCCTCATCCTTGCAGTCGTAATAATAATGCTCTATTACTTCGTCAGCATACCTACAACAGCGGTTCCTAACCAGTGCAAGTTCGTATATGGGACAAACTGCCAAGGGGTTGTTGCCACCTCTGCAAACGGCATAACGAAGATAACAATGGTGATAACCAACTCCCAGAATTTCCCGATATTTAATCCGCAGGTAAAATTCGCAACCGATTCTTACGGCAACCTATCCTCAACATGCCTGCCTTCTGGTAACATAATACAGCCTGGAGGGGAGATGATATGCAACATGACGATGTCTGCTTATGTTTATCCTGGAACCACAATAACCGGCACCGCATACCTTAACGTGACTGCATGCCCTAGTGGAAATATAAACAACTGCCAACCGAAGCAGACGCAGACATACAAGGGCAGCATCATAACCAGAGTAACTTCACAGGCTACGAACATACATTTGACATCAACCTCAACATCCTCAACCTCAACGTCCTCAACCTCAACATCCTCGACTTCAACATCTTCAACCTCCACCTCATCTACATCTTCAACTTCCACTTCAACAACATCGACAAGCACGATAGGATGCACCGATGTGTCATTATCATATTCGACTCCGGGCGGCCCGTATGCAGTAACAGTGCCTGCAGGATGCTCTGCCGCCACTGTAACCATAACCGGTGGTGGCGGAGGGAGAGGTGGCAATTCATTTACTACACCGTCATTTGCCAAGTACTGTACTGCTGAAAATGGCGTGTCAGGTGGCCCCGGTGGTGGCGGCGCAAGCATATCAGGAAGCATATCTGTAACTGCAGGAGAGACTCTATATGTCTGGACCGGTGGTGGCGGCGGGCCTTCGCTTGAACTAAACCCAACAGCCACCATAGCTTATTCATCAGTAGGCACTAATGGTATAAACGGAGGAGGAAGCGGAGGAAGTGCAGGTTTTTATGAAGTAGTCTTACCAGACTTTCCAGAGTATCCTTATGGTGTTTATTGCAGCGGCGGTTCCGGCGGAGGCGGAGGAGGATACTCTGCAATAGGCACTTCCACATCTACATCTGGCATCATAGCTGTTGCAGGAGGAGGAGCGGGAGGAGGCGGCGCAGGAGAAGGGCTCGGAACATCACTACCACTACCTGCTGGTGCACCTGGAGGGTCAAGCGGAAGCAGTGGAAGCACAGGTAACGCATATAGCACATGCAATGGCGCAGGAGGCGGCGCAGGAACAACTACATCTGGAGGAAGTGCAGGACCTGAAGGTTCTGCAGGAAGTGCCTTCATCGGAGGAGACGGTGCAAATGGGGGCTGTACAGTAGGAAGCACATCCGGTAGCCCTGAACACGGCGCAGGAGGCGGCGCAGGAAGCGGTTATTACGGCGGCGGAGGCGGAGGCTCAGACGGCGGCGGAGGCGGAGGAGGATCTACCTACTGGTCAAGTTCTTTCACTGAAACAAGCGAGAACATCGTAAGCAACACAGGAGTCGCAGGCAATAACGGGATAGTTGAAATTACTTGGTCGTAATCACTTTTTCCGAATCAATCCCACAATAAACACTATCGGTGTCGCACTTCCACAAAACCTTTAAATACCAGAAAAATTCTCTTTATATTCGGTGGATATGGGTGGGAAGGAGAGAGGAAATGCTCCGTAGCGAGCTATGCTCTGAGGAGATAAGCAACGAGGAAGCTCTAGCTCTGCTCTCCGAATATGCCTATGAATATCCAGAATCAAGAACGGAGCTTGCAGAGACTCTGGAGGCATACTCTGAGAGGACAGGCTCGGAAAGCAGAAGGTATGGTGCAATCAGCGCAGCTGATGAAATAAGGGCCATAGAGATGCTTGAAGCTCTTTGTGCGGATCTCTAAGCGCATAAGCGATGCGGTCAAACTTACTGGGTGCTATTAGCTTCAGCGATAGTACGACGAATAGATAAGATGCGAGCGCCGGGATTTGAACCCGGGTTTTTGGCTTGGAAGGCCAGAGTCCTACCAGGCTAGACTACACTCGCAACATCTCATTATCAGTAAGTATCCATATATATAAATTGCTGCTAGGTGCCTGAAACCTGCCATGCCCTACTGATAAAAAATAATATATAAGTTTTCTGGATAAGCCGTATTAGATCATATGGACAGAAAGCTCCGTTATAAAAAGAATAAGGCAAGCGCAGATTCCAGGCCTATGGCAATTACTATCCTGGCTGCAGCGATACTTTTCCTGTTAATACTGTCGGCACCTGCACCTAGAAACAGCACTAACCAAAAGCTTCCTCTGCCCACATGGACTTACAAAAATCTCTACCCGGCATTACATAACGGGCCTGTGAGCACTTATTCACAGATAAGCTCGCTTCCTTTGATAGAACCATATAATATACAATATCTTGGCGCGTTCAAGGTTCCAGGAGGCACTCCAAACTGTGGCAATAGCAATTATAGCTGCACATTCGCATATGGTGGATCCGTAGCGGCTTACGATCCGTATAACAACGGGCTTTTCCTGTCAAGTCATGTATATGCCCAGTTTATCGCAGAGGTGTCAATACCTGCGCCTGTATTGGGGAACAATATTACTAGTTTCAATACTGCGACCTTCCTACAAAATTTTAGCGATATCACTGACGGACACAGATTCGACATAGGCTTCAGTCCGGGTGCCACTTACCTATGTATAAATTCCACATATTCCAATACTGTCTCTGCGCAGTCAACTTGTGGCTCATCGAGCTATGCCTACGCTTTCAACTCCTTGTATAATACAAACCAGATAATAGAAATAATAAACGGCACGGGGTTCACACCAGGCATATACAAAATAATCGGAGTGCAGGGAAGCTCGGCTGTCCTGAACAAGAGCGCAGGAGTCGCCGGAAGCATTGATGGGAAGTGGAAGGGAGTAAGCATATATTTTGACACTTCAGGAGATAACCTGGGAGGACTGCTGGTGTATAAACACGAGCTAATCGGTGACGTATATGGTTATTACGACGCAAACGGCCAGGCGCTATATAGTCATTTTAGTACAGGAATTAACCTAGGGACTAATTTTTCCGGCTTATACCAAGTGGCACCACAAATAAATCCAGGATTTATCGCCGGTCCGATGTCATACGTGCCATTGCAATACCAGTCAATATTAAAAGGATCGGTTATCACCGGACAGTGGGGCATACCTATAGTGAGCAGAACTTCATGGGGACCTGCAGCATTTGCATTTAACCCTGCAAATTTCATATCCATAGATACTCCGGTTAACGCCACTCCTTTGCTGTACTATAGCCAATCAGAGCCGACGCTCGGCACATGGGGAAACGGTGGCGGTTACGATAACCTTTCGCTGTTCAACCAAGGCACATCATTCGGAGGAACGTTGTTAGTTCCAGGGACGCAGACCATATTATTCTTCCAAAAAAACGGGATAGGCCCAACCTGTTACGGCATAGGCACTACAAACCTAACATTAGTGGATATAGGGCAGGTAGGCGGGGACCATTACTGTTACGATCCGTCTACATCGTCCAAAGGTACGCACGCATATCCTTACATATACCAGATACTTGCCTATAATCTAACCTCCCTCGCCGAAGTCGCAAATGGGACTATAAAACCGTGGCAGGCCTTGCCTTACGCCGAATGGGGTCTGCCTAACGTAACTGGTGCCGGAGGACAAATGGCAGTTACCTTTGACAATACCTCGAATACCATATACATATCCCTGTCCGGCGCAGACCTTATAGGATGCTGCGACTACAATCCGCTGATAAAGGTATATCAGATAAACATGAGCGCAGCTCCAGCACCGGCTTATAACCTTGGAGGATTTGTAGGTGAAGCTACTGGGCCCCTAAGGCTGCAGGTCAACGGAGGCGATACCATAAATGTTTCCGGAGATGGAGCATTCCAATTTCCTAATAAGATAGCAAACGGGGCATCTTTCAATGTAACTGTACTAACGCCTCCAACAGGCCATGTCTGCACGGTTAGGAATGGATTATCTAAAATACAAAATTACAATTATCTTAATATATACGTCAGCTGCCTGGCGAATGCGACAACTACTTCCCAGTCAACATCTACAACCATTACAACTACTGCCGTATCTCAAAATGGCGGAGGAGGAGGCGGAGCAGGCGGTGCCTCATCAGGCGGCGGATCATTCAAACCATCCGTAGTAAGCCTAGGAAACGGTTGTTATCAGATAGCCAATCTCACCTCTCCGGACTATGTTGATGTAGTCCTGCCAGGAAGCTCATTCTATATGCGTGACAATTTCATTTCCCCGAACGATACTGGGCTAACCATAGACAATACTTCTGAATACAACCTTCATCTAAACTCAGTATATCATATCGGAGGAAATAGCGAATATAACTATACAATATCCCTAAAAGAGATATCGTACCTGCCGATAATAGACACCGTCCTGATAAATATGTGCGCCTTGCCGGTCTCACAAGCAAATCCTCACATAACCCCAATTATAATAACTGAGAAAAATCCTATTCTGAACTTAAGTATCAACGTCTCCAGGGCAGAGGCATTCAATTTCACTGCGTATCATGCTGTTGTTAGCATAGTCCCAATAAAAGCACCTGCCAATTCAACTAAAATTCCGGCGAATAAGTCAAAACAACACGTAACAGGAAAGATGACAATTAGAAACATAACTTCTCCCGGGATACCAATGCCTCAGCACTACTCTCTTGTAAGGATGCTGAATCTCACTATAAACTCGACCAACCAGGCCAACTATACTCTCGCAGTGAATGTATCTATAGGATATAATTGCAGTGTGCCGTCTGACAGGCTACAACCATTCATATACACCAACAGCTCATGGGACATACTCGCAAGATTTTCGGCCAATGCAACATTATGCACAGTGTCATTCCCTATTCCTGCAGATCCTATAATAGGGCTATTCGAAGTCCAAACGATCACAGGCCCGTCACAGGCATATAACAAAACAACTACTACTCCTGCTTACGCAAATGCGACTCAGAAAGTGAATGGCAGTATGCCAACATCACAGGAGTATGATATAATTGGCATATCGCTGATAATAATCGTAGTCTACTTGATATACCGCATAAACAAAGGAGAGCGGAAGCCTACTGGTCAGAGCTCCGCAGACACTACCAATCCCGAAACCGGCTAAAGCACGCATGCCTTATGCTTGCATGCTCGATTAAAGAGCAATGGAAACCGGCAACAGAAATGTAAGGTAAAATAAGATGCGAGCGCCGGGATTCGGACCCGGGTTTTAGCCTTGGCAAGGCTATGTCCTACCAGACTAGACTACACTCGCACAAATAAGCATACTGTCAGGACACTATTTTCATTGTCAGCAAACGCTTATTAATATTCTTTATTGATAAAAACTAAGTGTGTTGAATATGGCCGAAGAGAAGAAAGTCTCAAGCAGCAAAAAAGGAATGGCGATAAAACCTGCATATGCGGCAGCTGTGGTAATAGCATTAGTGATAATCGTAGGTGCAGCATATGCACTGACGTCTTCTGCTCCCAAGGTTGTTGCAGGGGACAATGTAAGCGTTTACTATAAAGGAAGCTTTACCAACGGTACTGTCTTCAATGATAATTTTGGAACCAGCCAGCCGTTGACATTCATAGCAGGTTCAAACCAGCTAATACCAGGCTTCTCAAACGCTGTGATAGGAATGAGCCTCAATCAGACCAAGAACATAACTCTTCCTGTTAACGAAGCTTATGGTCCGATAAACCCCTCATTAGTTATAAGCGTGCCGATATCCGTATTCGGGAACAACACCAAAAACCTTACGGTAGGCGGCTATGTGACCTCAACCAGCGGATCCACGGGCATAATAGACGCGATAAACGCCTCGAATGTAATCGTAAACTTCAATCCGCCTCTTGCAGGAAAGGCCCTTGTATTTGAGATAAAAGTAGTCAAGATACAAAAAGCATAAATATCACCTAACAGGTGCATCTTAGCATAAGAGGGAGATTCTTATGCTGAATGAGACAAAGACTGAGTTTACAGAGGAGGAGAGAAAGGTACTTGGCGAATATGTGACTAATACTGCGGGAAACATCTTCGCATGGAAGCTTGGGGAAAAGCTCGACAGCGAATCCTCCGGGGCACTCCTTTCAAGATACAGCAGAAGCGCCATGACAAGCCGTGAGATCTTCCTCAAAGAGTTTCTTCCAAATAGGAGCAAGGGAAGGGAATTCTTCAATGCCTGGCTGATAGACTACGGCGATGATTCGATACAGGAGATGGCTGGAGGCATACCTGTCTCAACAGAGTACATAAGCAATGTGGCAGCAAAGGAGCTTGAGGATTCAAGGCTTGCATCATACATAGAGAAATCCTCAAGATATGTGCAATTCGACAAGCAGATACCTGGTTTCGGATACCCTTTCTATAAAGGAAGTGACATTACTGAATCCAGGCTGGGCACGGAATACCTTGAGCTTATGCAGAGCCTTTTTGATTCCTATTCAAGGAGCATACCTGTGATGGCTGACTATATAAAGAAGGAAAACCCTCTTGAAAAGCAAAAATTCCAGATAGGCAGAGAGATAGTATCGGGCTCCGAAGCAATTAAGCATGCAGATTCACTCGGTCTTTCTGCAGAGGATCTGCAGAAAGCATATGAGAGATCGATAAAAGCATCGGCACTGGACATAATGCGCGATTACCTGCCAATGTCCACGCTCACACATGTGGGAGTAAGTGCCAATGCAAGGTCATACGAGCACATGATACTCAAGCTGATGGCATCCTCCCTTAAGGAAAGCAACGGTATCGGCAAGGGAATAAACGATGAGCTCAAGAAGATAGCTCCCTCTCTTATAAGAAGGGTCGAAGAGGAGCACGGAAGAGAATCAATCAAATATATGCAAACCTGTGAATATGAAACGAGAATGGCAGTCTCTAAGGCCATCGCTTCGATGAACAGGGATGGAAGCAAACCTATCTCTATCAAGCCTGGTCAAAAAACAGACAGCAGCACGATATCATTGACGAATTATACTGGAAAGGAGTATTTCAAACCAGATATGGAAGCGGTCGCTGTGCTTGTTGGAACCATAATCTACGTGAGAGAGAACAGCCTGAGCCTAAGCGAGTCGATAAAGACTGCGAGGGCTCTTCCGGAGTCGGATGCGAATGCGATAATAGGTGCATACGTCGGCGAAAGGAAGAACAGAAGACAGAGGCCTGGCAGGGCATTTGAAAACATAAGCTATACATTTGACATGAAGGGAACTGTAGGGGCATACAGGGACCTCCAAAGGCACAGGATGATAACGCAGGAAAGGAAGCTGTTTAATACGGAGCATGGCTATGTGCTGCGGGAGCAGTACAAGGCTATAGGAATATCCGAAGACTATTCGGAAAAAATGGGCAGGGCAGCCGATCTTCATAAAAAGATGTCAAAGGAGCTCTCCCCGGAGCAGGCCCAATATGCAGTTACATTCGGATACAATGCAAGATGGTACATAAATACGAATGCAAGGGAGCTCTTCCACCTTGCGGAGCTTAGGACGACTCCGGCAGGGCATCCTGACTACAGGGAGATGGTGCAAACGGTGCACAAGCTTGTCAGGGATGTCCATCCATCAATGGCAAAGCAGATGAATTTCGTAAACATGGATGATACAAAGCTAGGCAGGCTCAGTTCTGAGATAAGGATAGCGGTGAAGAGCAGCAAGCTAAAGGGATGACTCTTCAAAAACATTTTAAAGATGAATGGCGGAATCTATTCATGTTAAAATATTACGCTGCAGAGCTATTCGAGCCCACCCTGCTCTACAGCCTTGCATTGGCTCTTCTCGGCATATCTGCAGCTTACTACTATGGACACTTCTCAACGGTAAACGTTGTACTTGTAATGATAGGGGCGGTTCTTGCCCAGATGTCCGTAAACGTAATAAGCGACTATTTCGACTACATGAGCGGGCTTGATAAGGAGCTTGCGAGTAAAAAGTCAGGAAATCTTGCAGGAGGAAGTTCGCTCATGGCTGAGGGCAGGATAAAACCTTTCAACACTCTTATCCTGGGGATAATCACACTAAGCATTGCTGGAATAATAGGCATATACTTCATAGCAATCCAGATAATGCTCCTTCCCATACTTGCACTCGCCTTTATCTCAATCATACTCTATGCCAGATTCGTAAAAAGAGTACCATATCTTTCAGAGCCATTATGCTCAATTAACTATACGCTAATAGCCTTCGGCAGTTTCATAGCAATTGCCGGAGCATCTTCGCTCAACTACTCTATCGCATTTGCATTCATACCCGCGGGCATAATGCTTGGCGGGAATGCGCTATTCGTCAACGAAATACCGGACAGGCTAATAGACAAGAAGTACAAGGTCAGGCACAGCGCAGTAATGCTTAGGACAAGCCGGAAGATAGCAGCATACTATCTATCATTTCAGGCGATAGCATACCTGATACTTCTTACAGGGTTATTATCAGGCAAAATCTCAATGCTTGCAATAGCAGGTTTTGTCGTCCTGCCTGCAACCCCATATATATTTAATGGATTATATAATGCATATTCAAGGATGTATGGGAGGTATCTCAGCCTGCACACCATCGCATCCTTCGCATTTGCACTTCTGTTATCAGCAACATTCATAATTTCCGCTTTGTGATTTCATGAGCCAAAGAGTTACAAAAATATTCTCCGAAGTGCACGGCCACTACGATGCCGTAAATACGATCTGCAGCCTTGGTACGATAGTAAAATGGAGGAAGGACGGTGCCAAAGAGGCGATGATAGGAAAGAAGGATTACAAACTCCTTGACATAGCTACAGGTACGGGCGAATTCGCAATAGAGTTATACAAGGAAGCAAGGAAGAGAGGAAAGAAAATGGACATTACCGGAATGGACTTCTCCCACAATATGCTCAGCGTTGCAAAGCGCAAGGCAAATGAAAGGAGCATACCTATAAAGTTCGAGCAGGGCGATGCGCTGAATCTAAAGTACAAAGGCAATTCATTTGATGTCGTCACTTCATCCTTCGCCTTGAGGAATGTGGACTCTTTAGACAAATTCTGTTCAGAGGCAAAGCGCGTCCTCAAGCCAGGAGGCAAATTCGTCTTCATGGACATGGCAAAGCCAGACAAGGTATGGCAGCGCGCATTCCTCAAATTCTTCTGGGGCGTATCCGGAATAATAGGATTCGCGGAATACAGGGAGGCTTTCGAATGGCTCACATACAGCGTAGACAAGTTCGACAAGGATAACTTTGTAAAGATCCTTAAGAAGAACGGATTCAAGAACATACGCAGAAGGCAGCTGGTTTCCGGAGCCGCATTCATGGTAACTGGACACAAGTAGGTGCTTTACTGGAGGGTAAGAACTCTGCAATGTATTCGGAAGCGCATGGCTCATATGACATTACAAACAAGTTCCTCAGCTTCAACACCGACAACAGGATAAGGAAAAAAGCAGCAGAAGCAATCCTCTCAGAAAATCCTGCCTCTGTTCTGGACATAGCGACAGGCACGGGCGATCTTGCAATAATGACTGCGAGGCTTGCAGGCGAGAAGGGATTGAAGGCAAAAGTAACTGCGATAGATATGAACTCCGGCATGCTGTCCGTGGCGAGGGAGAAGGCACGAAGGCAAGGCGCAAGGAATGTAGTGTTCGAAAAGGGGGACGCCACAGAGTTAAAGTACGCCGATGGATCATTCGATGCCGTTGTCTGTTCGTTTGCATTGAAGAACTTCGACTCCCAGGAGAAGTTCCTGAAGGAAGCTAAGAGAGTGCTGAAGAGGAACGGCACATTCGTCCTCATAGACATCTCGAAACCTGAGAGTACGATTGGAAGGCCTGCATTCTGGGTTTACATGCGATACATGGAACTATTCGGCCTTATAACTGGGAAGAGACTTTACAAATGGCTTCCAGGAAGCACTGCGGAATTCAACAGGAAGGAATTTGTAAAAAAAGTGAAGGGAGCAGGGTTCAAGGACGTAAAGGTGGAGGAATACCTGTTTGGAATCTCATATTTGCTAAAATGTAGGAAATAGATGCGCCATGTAACTTCCTTGCAGGAACAGCCATGCGCTCTTGGCATTTAACTAATATTTAATGAAAATAGACATCATTAATGAAAACATGTTAAAAGTTTAATAAACTGTTATATTATTAAACATAAGTTCAATAAAGATATAATCTATTGACTGTTATAATAAAATTACTAAATAAGTTATTAAACAAAAAGCTTAAATATCTAAATAAATATCATGCTATCATGCATTCAGATAATTTTAATGGCAACGCCGGTACTGTGGTACATGCAAGTACTGAGAAGCATGGGACATACAATGCATTCATGCCAAAACCATTGCCCGTCGAACTTGATGTAAATAATCTATCCGAACTGCTGGAAAGAGCTGCAAAAGAACTTGGAAAGTTAAACGGAATGATAAAACTGCTTCCGAATCCATATCTGCTTACCAAGCCATACACCCAAAAGGAAGCGGTGATGAGTTCGATGATAGAAGGCACTCTAACATCGTTTGAAGATGTGTTGATAGCAGAAGCAGGCGGATCTATAGATAGGGAAGGAAATCCAAGGACCGTGCGCAGAGGCGATGACATCATAGAGGTCAGAAATCTCATAGCTGCAATAGAAGAGGGTGTCGAAAGCATAAAGACAAGCGAAATAGACCTGCCTTTGCTGCTTAGACTTCACCGAATACTGATGACTAATGTCAGGGGCAATGATAAACACATGGGATCGCTACGCTCTGTCCAGAACTGGATAGGTGCTCCAGGCACTAAGGTGCAGGATGCAAAATACGTCCCACCACCTCCTGAATACGTGTCTGAGCAACTTGACAATATGCTTAATTACATGCGTGCCAAGGATAAAATGCCAAAACTCATAAGGATTGCAATCGCTCATTATCAATTTGAAGCCATCCATCCATTTGAGGACGGGAATGGGAGAATAGGGCGTGCAATAGTTATCTTATATCTAATAAAGGAAGGGCTACTGGATATGCCAATGCTCTATCTTAGCGAATACTTCGAGAAGAACAGGACTTTATACTATGACCTGCTCTTCAAAGTTAGCCAAAAGGGCGCATACGATGAATGGACGTCATTCTTTCTAAATGGCGTTGTGGAACAATCAATAAAAGTTGCAGAAAAAGCAGGGTCACTGCTAAGATACTCTACTGAAACCAAAAAAAGAATGAATAATGAAAGGAGCACACATCTGGTAAATGTGTTTGAGTCGCTTCTTTCAAATCCTTTTGTAACAATAACCGGGATATCATATAAAGAAGGCATAAGTTATCCTGCCGCAAAACATATCGTAGAAAAGCTAATCAAATATGGCATATTATCACTGGTAGGAAAAAATACGAGGGGCAAAGTATACGCTTCACAGGATATACTGGATATCTTGAACGGATGACCTCCCCTGCCTGCTTCAGAGTGCCTGTTGCTTTCAGATAGGCAACATCCGACATATTATCGTAACCTGCTTATGTTAAGGGAGTCAACCACACAACCTGATAACAAAGCATATTAACATCACGATTCATAAAAGATTCGTGGAGGTTCAGCAGACCGGACAGTTCTTAGGATGGTGATTTGAATGGCTGCCAAGGATAAAAAAGCAAAACAAAAGATCTGAATAGTAAAAGTAATTGGTTTTTTGCTGATGCTCCGGTCTAGACGTTCTTTTTATACCAGTCAAAGAGGATCAGGAAGATAGGCACAAACTTCTCCTCCCCTGCCCTCATCCCCTCTATCTGCTCTATTGTAAACGCCTGCAGATTCTTTGTATTTTCATGTGCTACCGGTATCGCTTCGGATTTTGCCGTATAGAACATTACAAATTCATTGGAAGTATCCTTAGACGCGGTGAGTTTGTGCTTCTGTTCAAGCCTCAGTCCATTTATGCCCAGTTCTTCCAAAGCTTCCCGCTCTGCTCCCTGAAGGTAGCTTTCACCATGGCTCACATGCCCTGCGGCAGAAGAGCTGTAATGGTCCGGAAATGTATCAGTATTGTCTGCCCGGCGCTCCAGCCAGATCCTCCCCTCAGGATCGAAAAGAAAGATATGTACCGACCTGTGCATGAGATCAGTCTTATGTATGCCCTTACGCGGGGCCTTCCCCACGACTCTATCGTCATTATCGACGACATCCACCATTTCCTCTTCCATACTATCACCATTATTTCTTTGTAACTATCACTTCTGTCCCGGTATAAACGTTGGGATACCTTAACTTAAACTTATCATCCACTTTCGACATTAAGCAGAGAAGCGCATGAACGTATAACAATGGATTGTAACTCCTGCAATTATGCGGATCCCGGATTGCAAAGCGCAGTGCGTGGGAGAGTACAAAGAAGAAGCCTCCGTAACGGTCCGATTCTGACTCTGCAATTTTGAATCCATGCCTGCCTAGCATTCTTTCTATGCCTTGGCGGGTAAATATGCAAGGGTTTCTGAACTCTTTTCTGGGATTTCTGAACTCTTGGGGTTTAAATCTGAACTCTTCCCCATGTTTCTGATGATTAGGTATGGAGGCAAGGAGAATCGGACTCCTGCTTGCAGAATGTCAATCTGCCGTCCTACCACTAGACGATGCCTCCTCAATAAAAGAATGATTCGTGGCTTAGATTAATATTATCATGCCGTCGTTTGCAATCTCCGTATTCCTGAATGTCTTCTTAGATTCATTCTGAAGCTCTTTAACATCTTTATATCTTGCGCTTATATGCGTGAGCAGCAGTCTCTTTGCCTTTGCCTTTTTTGCTACAGCCGCAGCTTCAGAGGCAGTCGAATGCTTTCTCTCAGCTGCGAGCTCTTTCTCCCCATCAGCATAAGAGGATTCGTGTATGAGTATATCTGCGTTATTCGCAGCTTTTACCGTCGCTTCGACAGGTCTCGTATCCGAGGCATATACTATCTTTTTGCCATATACCTTCTTTGCAACCTTCGATATGCTGATCCTTTTGCCGTTTGCAACCACGCTGCCTTTCTCGCTGAGCTCCTTGAACATCGTGCCTTTTATCCCAAGCTTTTTACATAGTTCCTTGTCGAACTTCAGCCTTTCATCTTCTTCGAATACGTACCCTTTCGTCTCTATCGAATGCTTAAGCGGGAACGAACTGACGGTAAAGCCCCTGCCCCTGTAGGCCACACCGTTTCCTATTCCATGCACGTTGATCTTGTAATCTATCTTAGCATTGTCGAAAGTCCTGAGCTTTTCTATGACGCTCTCGTAGCCCTTAGGGACAAAGATATCCAGAGGGTCCTTCCTGTTGTTTATCGCAAGCGTTCTCAGGAGCCCGGCCAGCCCTATAACATGGTCGCCATGTATGTGCGTTATGAATACTGCTTTTGTCCTGTATGCGTTTATGCCGTATTTAAGCATCTGCAGCTGGGTCCCTTCCCCGCAATCAAAAAGCAGAACCTCTCCATCGTAAACTAAGGCAAATGCGGGAAGATTTCTCTCCTTCGACGGTGCAGAGCCCGCAGTTCCAAGCGCAACAATCCTAACCTGCATCAAAATACCAATCAAATCTCTATTGTAACGGTCTTCTTCTTAAGGTCTATTCCTATAACCTTTATTGCAGAGACTTCATTAAGCTCTTCCAGAGTGGGTTTCTTCCTTTTCCGTATCTCTTCTATCAATGCATTTATCGTGTTCATGTTCTCCAGCACATTCCTTCCAATCTCGGCATATGCCTTCTCTTCCTCGGCAAACCTGACAGAGAGCTCTCTTTGCTTCTTTATGCTTGCATCTACCTCTGCGACCTTCCTGCTGTGCTCCGTGTCCTCTTCGACCCGCTCCTTCTTGTTGAATTCATCAAGGAGCTCGTTCATGCTTGCAAAACTCTCCTTCTGCATATTGGCATATTTTGCCAAAGGATAAGCTGAATAATCATAGTAAGAGCCGTTTTCAATATAAGCTACGGGCTTTGGGTCTGCAGCTCTGGAAAATATATATCCCAATGCGAGGGAAACATGGTCCCTGTCAACAGATTCGGCCTTTGCCTTCGGATCAATATTCTGCATGCGGAGCGCATCATCGATATACACGGGTCCTAACGGCATGTACTTGGAAACCGACCGTATCAGCGTGTCATCTTCGGAGCATGCGTGTTCTACAAGATCAACAATGCTGTTCTCCGTCTCCTCAAAAGACATCTTTCCCTCCACAATCTGATACGGCTCCTTGGATCGTATCTCCCTGTCCTTATAGCTTATGCGCTTGTAGCACAGGTCTATAATCCCGTTCTTTACCAGAATGACGTTTCCCCTTCCGAACATCTCTATTACAAAACTATACTCTTCATCCTTGGTCGAAAATTCTATCACTATTATCCTGTCGGTCCCGTACTGGTAGATCCTCTTTACCTTGGAATTCTCAATCCTCTTCCTTACGGCCATTGCAAAAGAGCTCGGTGTTTTAGGCTCAGGCGAATATTTCGTCGAGTTGAAGCTCTTAAGAAGCATGCAGTGCACCGCTATGTTCTTATCTGCTTTATGGAAGACGAACCTGAACGACTCTTTGGAATCCTCGTAAAACTTCTTGAGGAAGGCTCCCTCTAGGTCCTCTTTAAGTTCTTTAATCGCAAGATGCAGTTCAAGCGAGGCTATCTCTCGCATAGGTATCAGCTAAAGTTTCTTCTTCCCCTCTTCCTTCACTATCCTGGCAAAGAGCTCGGCAGCTTTCTTTGCCTTGTCCGACTGCTCTATCGCGGTGCCTATCTGCACTATGTCCGCACCCGCCTTAAGGGTCTGGCGCAGATTCTCCTCACTCATTATCCCTCCTGCGACTATGTAAGGTATGTCTATAGTGCTCTTCACCGTACTTATCATTTTTGGAGGCACGGGCCCGTAGCCCATCATCTGCGGGTTCGATCCCACATCCGTCAGTATGAACTTGTTCCCAAGATACTGGCCTGCGAGAGCCAATGCTGCGGCAACCTTCTCCTTCTCCCTCGGCACCATATTCGCGTCCCCTACCCAGCCCACGGTCCCTCCAGGAGAGACGACTATGTAACCTATTGATAGCGGCTCTATACCAAGCCCCTTCACTATAGGTGCGGAGAGCATCTGGGCATGGGTTATCCAATACGTATTCCTTGCATTGAGCAATGACATGAAGTATACCGCATCGGCATACTTGGTAAGCGTTGCTATATTGCCCGGGAAGAGCACGACCGGAACATCTACGCTCTCCTTTACGCTCTTCGTAACCACGTCGAGAAGCTCGCCCTGGGCTCCTATGCTGCCTCCCATAAGTATGACGTCAGCTCCGCCTTCCGCTGCGGCCTTCGCAGTCTTTATCGCCTGTTCAGGGCTTTTGTAATCGACAGGGTCGACTACCATGAACATCAGTGCCCCTTTGTCAGCAAGCCTTTCGTAAATATACTGTTCAATCTTCCCGGATTTCTTATTCATATAATCCAAAAAACCATCTCGATCTGTCTAATTATGATTTATGCCCTCTTATACTTTTCCACAAAGTCGGACACCATGCGCAATCCTGCTTCCCTGTCCATCCGCTCCTTTGGAGAAAATCCAAGCTCCCTCCTGGCTTTTTCTATGGAGATGCGCCTGTCGCTGGTTATGAAGCGCAGCTCATCGCTGTCAAGCCCCCTCCTCTTTGCGACTATGGAGACTATCACCGGGCTTATGCGCTTCTCTATCTGCCCTGTTCCAAGCGCCTTCGCTGCAAAATCAAAGAGGCTCTTCTGCGTATACTCTGCTCCGTCGCCGAGATTGTATACTCCATCAGGGGCATCTATGCCAAGCATCAATCCCCTTATCGCATCGTCGACATGTATCATTGCAAAGTGGTTGCCGCCATTTCCTATAATGTATGCCTTATGCTCCTTTATCGCGCGCAGAACCTTGAAGAAAGAGTGTTCAAAGCCGCGCCCGTATATCGCAGCTATCCTGAATATCGTGTAATTAAGCAGATGGCCGTTTGCAATTATCTCCTTCTCGGCAAGCATCTTGGTATGCCCGTACCTGTCAGAGGGCCTCACTTCCGACTCCTCAGTAAGCAACCCCTCCCTCCTTTTGCCATAAACATCAACAGTGCTCGAGTATACGATCTTCTTCACATTATTCTTTATGCATGCGTCTACGACAGCCGCAGTGCCTTCAACATTGACGCGGACAAGCTCATCGGTATATGCCTTGTATTCGCTTACAATGGCTGCAAGATGGAAGACATACGAGACTCCATTCATCGCCTTTCCAAGCTTCTCCTTGTCTGTTATATCCCCGACATAAGGCACTACTCCCGGATCAAGGGCCTGCAGCTGCTCTATCTTCTCAGCATAAGCCCTCACCTTATAACCTTGTGAAAGAAGCTCCCTTACCAGCGTCCTTCCCAGGCGACCGGTACTTCCGGTGACAAGGACCGTCTTGCCTGCACCTTTGCTGCTCCTTGCACCTCCCTTATCCTCCTTAACCGCTTTGCGCGTCTTTTTACTCTTCGTGGAACAGCCTCTTTGCAAAGAACTTCATATAGCCTTCAGGAGCGTTTCCCATCGCATAATTCACCCAATCCTTTCCAAAAGGCACCAGTACGCTTACCCTGGCCTTCCTCTTCTGGGCTTTCCTTAGGCGTCTTTTGCTATATCCTAGTCTGAATTCAAGGATTAAATTCCTTTCGTTTTTGCCGGATTTTGCCAGCTTATAAAGGAGCTCATCAGAAGGAGAGGAGATGACCGGCATATCCATCTCCTTTGTCAGGCTGCCTATGCGCTTGGCGAGCTCCTTGTCCTTCCTGCTCTCCTCTCCGATAAGTATCTTAAGGCGCCTGAATCCGCCGTTATGGCTGTTTGAAAAGAGCTCTGCGTCGTCAAGACTGCATGCGATCCCCATCTTCATCGATGCAAGCTCCTTTATCACCTGCCTGCTTGCCGCCTGCGCATCGGCCCATACGAAGACCCTGCTCTTCAGCGCCATCGCATTGATCTTCTTCATGTTTGCTATTGCTGTGGCATCATCTATGTTAAGCCCAATCTGCTCCATCCTGACGTGCACGCTTGCGCCTATGCCGAGCCTTGCTATCCTTCTCATGAGCTCCAGGTATGTAGTTGTAGCATAAGCTGCCTTTGGCTTCTCCATCGCAGCTCCGCTCAGAAACATTATAGATGTCCCTATCCCGTCGTCGCTTATCAGCTTCGCCCTTTCAAGGGCAGAACTCATGGTGGTGCCTGCTATATGCTTAGATACAAGCCTGTGCAGCACCTTCTCCATTATGGGTTCGTTGCCCCTGATCTCAGAATCAACCAAAAATATCACTTACGGCAAGATTCACGGCAGCATGCCTCAGCATGCAGTTTAACTGTCGGTATATAGGATTTTAATTGTGAATTGCAGTTATATATTAGTTTCTAAGAAGGTTTAATAAGGTAAATTTTATGCTCTGTCTCTCAAAGACAAAAGGAACCGGCGGCACTGTAAAGTCGGTGCCTGAAGACTTCATAGTAAGAGAGATAACCTCGAAAGGCATCACGCTGGAGCTCCAGCGTGCCTACTCCCAGAACGACCTCAATGAAGAAGAGGCGAAGGATGGGAAATTCTGCTCCTTTATACTTGAGAAAAAGAACTGGAATACGATAAATGCGCTGCTGACGATAGCCAAAAGGCTTGGCCACGGGAGAAAGGCGATAGGCTACTCCGGGATAAAGGACAGGAATGCGATGACGGTCCAGCTTGCAAGCATCTTCGGCGCCGAACCTGAAGCAGTAATGCGGATCAGGATAAAGGACCTGTCGATAAACGGGGCTTGGAAGAGCGACGGGGTTGAGATGGGCAGCAATCTCGGCAACGCCTTCTCGATAAGAGTCAGGGACGCGGAAGAAACGGACCCGTCAGATACTATAAGCGAACTCTCATACAGATTCCCAAATTACTTTGATTCGCAGAGATTCGGCACAAGGCTGAACAATGCGGCAATAGGCATCTGCCTGATGGAGGGCAGGTTTGAAGACGCAGTGATGGAATTTCTTACAGGCACGGAGCACGAAACGAGCGCCGATGCAATCGAGGCGAGGAAGAGGCTGAAAGAGGAGCAGGACTTCATGGACGCGCTCTCATATTTCCCAAGGTATCTTAAGGCGGAGCGCACCGTTATCCATGCTCTTTCCAAAGAGAGAAACTATGCGAATGCGATGCGCACGATTCCTAGAGGCATAAGCCTGCTCTTCATACACGCGGTAGAATCATACATATTCAACGCTGAGCTGGAACTAAGGATAAAGGCGAACGACCTGTTGCCGACTCTCTTTCTCGGAAGAAATGAATTCGGATTTCCCGATGCAAAGAGGGTATCCGACGAGGGCTTTCCTGCAGCACCGCTCATCGGCTATAAGACGGATGAAAGATACACGAGCAGCTATTCGGAAGAGGTAATGGCAGGGCTTGGAATAAGCAAGGAGAGCTTCATGATAAAGAGCATGCCCGAGCTTTCGATGAAGGGCGACGTCAGGGCGATGCTTGCACCATTCAAGGACTTCTCGTTCAATGAGGACAAGAGTGCCAAAGGGATCTTCCTCAACTTCTCTCTCCCGTCAGGTTCGTATGCCACGATCTTCATCAACGAGATAACAAAGAGCAGCGATTTCCAGATCTCTTCTATAAAGACAAGATGACAGGATCAGGACATCATAGGCTCGGGGGAAGCCAGGTCTGCCATCAATTCAGCATTATCTCTGTCGGACCCCGAGATGTTCTTCTCCTCTCCGCACTCCGCGCACCTGTGCGTTATGATGAAACCAGTCCTGCCATATATTGCAGATACGGGCTCCATCATGCCCCTGCATCTGTTCTGCCTGTCCCCAGGATTGACATCAACGTGCATGGACCAAAGGCATCTTGGGCAGTGGTTGGTGTAACCGTTGCCTATTACAAACATGCCGCACTGTATGCATCTGAAGTTCTCCTTATTACGTGTAAAACCTCTGCTCATAAATCAATCACATGGCCACTATACATGAGCGCCGGGATTGGGATTTTCAGAAAATCTTTTGAACCCAAAAGGCCCGAAGGCCACCAGATCTCGAGTTTCGCCAAAGTTTCTGGCGCGATACCTGATTCTGCCATCCCGGCACACAAGTTTATTTAAATACGCTAAACTAATAAAAACTTAACAGGCATTATCTGTTAATAAAGCCTTAATGGACATATCTCTATATACATATAAGAATGGTCGCATGCTTCTAAAAAAGGACAACATATTGATGTTTATACCTGTGGCACTCTTCCTCATACTTACGATTAGCAGTGCCGTATTCTCCATATATCTGCTATACCTTGCAGGATACGCCCACTCAGTGTCTATAACCGCGCTTGCGGTAGTCTTCCTCATGCTCTCCATTCTTTCCGGATTCTTCAACATCTTCACTGCTTATTCCTACTACAGGTCGCAGCTCTATTCCAGATACCTCAGATCCATACAGAGAACATTGAAACCCCTGGCAAAGTTCCCTTCAGTTGCAATCGTGATGCCTGTATACAATGAAGACCCGGCAACGGTAAAAAAGAACATAGTAAGGCTGAAAGAGATGGATTATCCGAAGGAAAAAATGCACATATACCTTCTTGACGATTCGACAAAGGTGAAAACAGCCGAAGAGCTCAAGGCATTCTCAAAGGCCAATGGCATAGAGTACATGCACAGGAAGAGCAGAAGCGGATACAAGGCAGGCGCGCTTAACAACTTTATAAAAACGGCAAAAGAGGAATATCTTGCAATATTCGATTACGACGAATACCTTACGGACGTATCCTTCCTGAAGGAACTGCTGCCCTACTTTGCCATAAAGAACCTCTCATACGTGCAGACCGAGAAGAGCTACTCCAAAGGCACCTTCTTCTCCGAGACGATAAACCTCTTCGACGCATTCTTCTTCAACTTCGTACAGCCGTCAAGGGCACTGAACAACACGGCAATATTCGCAGGATCATGCGGGATCATAAACGTAAACGCCATAAAGAAGATAGGGGGCTTCCCCGAGTATGTCATAGAGGACACGTTCTTCAGCTTCGAATCCGACATACACAAGTACAAGAGCCTATACGTCCCGAAGATATATGCGCT
>JAKAUU010000005.1 GCA_021817505.1 Microcaldota archaeon
CTCGCTCAACGGCTTTCCAAGGACCTTCGTACACTATGCCCTGGATGTGCTTGGAATAAACAACATACTCAAGCTTGCAAAGGGGAACGACAGGAGGTGCGAGTTCAGGGACTGCCTTGCATACTATGATGGAAAGAAGGGCAAGCCCAAGCTCTTTGAATCAACTGTAACTGGCATCCTTGCCGAAAGGCCCATGGGCAGGGCCGCGCCGTTCCACTGGTCAGAACTCTTCCAGATATTCATACCGACTGGCAGTGATAAGACGCTGGCGCAGATGAAGAAGAAGGAGTACCTGGAATGGACCTCCAAAACGCACAAGGGCTCCTACATGAACCAGTTTGCCGAGTGGTACATGCGTAAATAGCTGCTGAATATATAACGTTATCTTCAAATGTATACTTATGGAATTCCGGGACATAAACGGCAACATAGTAAAACTCTCCAAGGCAGATAAGGCAAGGGTATCCTGGAGGCCTTCCGTTTATGGCTTCCTGGTTAAGGACGGACACATGTTGTGTGTAAAGCAGCGATGGAGTGACAAATACTCTCTCCCTGGAGGAGGTATGAAAATAGGGGAGAATATCTCCGCTTCACTAAAGAGGGAGTTCCTTGAAGAAACAGGGTACAATATAGAGGTTACAAAGAAACAGCCGGTATATGCGACAACCACGCTTGTCATCAGTCCTGTCTCAAGGAATCCGCGTCATGCGGTTGCGCTTTATTATGAAGTAATGCTTAAATCTAACAAGCAGAAAAAAGCCAAGGACTTTGGAGACGGGATGGAGATAAAGGAGATTGCATGGAAGAAAATGGCGGATGCAAAGGCAAGCGACTTCCTGTACTTCCACAGGCCCTTCGTGAAGCTGATACTGAAGAAATAGGCTATCCTTGGCATATCTGAATGGCTTCCCTAACTCCTTCGCGCCATTATCTCCGGAAAGCGTTTACGCTCCAGATACCTCGCTATTTTTCTTATACCAGTCAAAGAGCAGCAAAAAAGTTGGTACAAACTTCTCCCCGTTCTTTATCATCATGTCTATCTCCTCTACCGTATAAGGCTCCTGTGATTCTGCATCCTCATGCAAATGCGGCTTCTCATCAGACCTGGCAACATAAAGCCTGACAAATTCATTCTTGGTGCCTGGGCCTAATGGGAGATCATAAGCCGGCTTCAGTTCAAGATTCTCTATCCCAAGTTCTTCAATAGTTTCCCTGCGTGCTGCATCATCATAGCTCTCACCCTTTCTG
The DNA here is from genome assembly GCA_021817505.1 of Microcaldota archaeon. Lineage (GTDB taxonomy): Archaea > Micrarchaeota > Micrarchaeia > Micrarchaeales > CABMGC01 > JAKAUU01. Next base: position 1,249 of record JAKAUU010000005.1, read on the forward strand.
ACATGCCCTGCGGCAGAAGAGTCATAACATCCAGGGTGCGTGTCTACGCTCTGGCCCCTCTTCTCTATCCAAAGCTTTCCCCCTGAGTCAAGCATGAATATGTGCACGGCTCTGTGCAGCTTGTTTGTTTCATGCACTCCCTTCCTAGGAGTCTCTCCTATTATCCTGTTATTCCCATCTACCACATCTAACATTTCCACTTGCTCAGTTTCCATATATACCACCATAATCGCGCTTTATGTTTCTGACACATGATTCAATATCTCCATAAACATTGACATATGTTTTTTCCACCTTCCTAAAAACATCCACCAGGCCAATCTTCTTCTTAACTTCATCTAGGTCTCCTAGCGATTTAATATCTTTTTCATCCACCCTGTCATTCCGCGAACTGTAAAAAGACAGTCTGTCGCGCTTCGAAGCCCTTAATGCTATGAGTCTCAGCGTGTGCTCTGGAAAAGAGTCTCTTAGCATTTCAAGAAATGACACATTATAAATGCCCTCAAGTATCATGCCCCTGTCAGAAATACAAGAGCTTATCGTCTCAAGGTGTTTCGGCCATAATTCAATGTACCTTTCCCGCACTACTGAAAGATTACTTGGATTTGTGCCTAGGAGCTTTCTCTGATGGGACCCGAATCCAAAACATGGCAATTCATGATCCGCTGCAAGCACCTTGGATACTGTGCTTTTACCAACAGCACTACGTCCTGTTATGCATAAAATCATCCCCACTAATAACACCTAATAAGGCACTCTCTCATTCTTTCGATACTCATCGAAAACGCCAGCACTCTGCAGGAAGTTAATGCAACTCCTCCCTATACTGCTATCTGCTTGGATAGCAAGCCACCAATACATATTCACAGCCAAATAATATAATTCTATCCTCCGCCGCTGCTGTAATCCCTCAACAGCCTGTAGAATACCTTCCTGGAAACGAAAGTTATCACTGCAGCTAGAAGCAGCGCAGCCGCTACTGCTACTGGGCCGATCATGCCGAGCAAGGCCTCTGCAGGATAGTAGTAGGCTATTCCCACAGGCATGGCGAGTGTGAATATTATCTGCCCGAGAACTCCATATACGCTAAGAGGATAGACGCCTGCGTTGCTGAGCATGCTTTCCATATTGTCTATGAAATGGCCGCTCTTCATCAGATGGTATGACACTATGGACATCATTATGAAGAACATGAGGAAAGCAGTCGTTCCTGCTGCGAAGAGCAGCGCGAAGTAGAGGAACTGAATAAATGTTATGTTAAGCTGCATTACCGAATAAGTGAAGAGCGCAAGCCCTGAGATGAAGCTTGCGGAGTTCCATACCATGCCAAAACCTCCGGAGAGTATCATAAAGTAGCTGTAAGGCTTGGTGAACCACGTGTCCATGCTGCCTACCCTGAGCCTACGTGCGATATTCCACGGTGCAACCATATAATCGACTATACCGAACATCATGGTCGTTATGCTTGAGAGCGCAAGCACCTGGAAGTAGGACCATCCTGGTATGCCGCTAGATACCGTGTAAATGACGGTTATGGCTATGATGCTGTTCAGGATGACGAGCAAATTGGCAAATATCCATGTGAGCGCCTGCACCCGGTATACCAAAAAGCTCTTCCATGACATCTTCTGCAGATTGATCAGGAAGTTTAAATCATTAGTCAATCTATTCATCTAACCACCTGCCGAGGTAATCCTCTTCTTAACCATCTTCCACCAGAAGAATGCAAAGGTGCCGAGCGCGATTGCCCATGCCACCCCTACAAGCAAGCCATTTGCTATGGCGGCAGGCGTGGCCGTCCCGAGGAATATGGATACGGGAAGATAACCCATGTCCTGGAATGGAAGGGCGAAGACGAAACCAGATGCATACTTGGGAAACATGCTGAGAGGCACTGTGCCTCCTGCAACCACATAGACGAGTATGCCTAATATGTACCTTAATCCGTGCACATTGGTCACGAATATCGCAAGCGTCCCTACAATGAAGCTTATTATTCCAAATACCGCAAAGCCGATCGCGAGGACGAGCAGGGCCATCGCCATGCCATAAGCCGTTATCGGCATATGCGCTATGAATATCGCTATCAGCAAAAGCGGCAGCGAGAAGGCAAATACCCCTACCAGGGCATTGCTAATCGAAGCAAGAAGAAGGTGCATTATGTAATTCACCGGCCTTATCATTATCGCTGTTATGTTCCCTTCGAGCACGTCATTCTGGATGTAATATGTGATGTTTGACTGCGCCATCGAATAGAACGCTGTGAAGAGGAAGAAGTATGCATATATGCCGAGCAGGCTGAAGCCCCCTATCTGGCTCTGGCCAGAGCTCTCGAACAATACGGTCCATACGAATATCATGAGCAAAGCGTAGCCTACGCTGAAGACCATCTCAAGCAGGAAGTCCGCCTTGTAGTACAGAACATCCTTCAGGTCTATCTTGAGCATTCCTACGTATGGGTCGATGTACCTGTTCACACGCTCACCTCTTATTATCTATCTTCTTGTACAGCTTTGAAAGCACGAAATTCAAGCCCGGTTCGTATACCTTATAGTCTATAACCTCGTCGCCAGAGAGCAGGCTGATGAACTCCCTGCTCTTCAGCACCTTCTTGTTCACCTCCAGCTTCACGAAGTTGTCCGCATGCTCCACTATCTTCCCGTACTTCCTGAACCTCATGCTGCCGCTATTCCTGAGCTCAAGGTCTATCATGCGCTTGTCCCCGAAGAGGTGCTCAAGCTTGTCCCTGGGCCCGTCAAATACCAGCTTGCCCTTGTTCAGCAGTATGACCTTCTCGGCCATGGTTATGTCTTCCACAAGATGCGTGGTTATTATGAATGTTGTCTTGTACTCCTTGCGCATCGTAAGTATCATGGAGCGCAAAGCGGTCTTAGATGGAAGATCGACGCCTATGGTGGGCTCGTCAAGGAAGACTATCTTGGGCATGTGCAGCACTGAGGCAACGAAGTTGCACTTCATCTGCTCCCCAAGCGAGAGGGTCCTTACCGGCCTCTTATAGACCTTCTTGAGATCCAGCATATCTATCAGGTAGTTAAGCCTCTTCCTGTACTCCTTCTCAGGTATGTTGTATATCGCGCGTATGAAGTTGAAGGTGTCAATCGCCGGCAGGTTCCAGTAGAGCTGCCCGTGCGCACCTAAGACTACGCCTATCTGCGATACCACTGCCATCCTGTTCTCCCATGGATCAAGGCCGAGCACCCTCACCGTACCATCATCAGGATACAGTATCCCTGTCATTATCTTTATGAGCGTTGACTTGCCGCTGCCGTTCCTTCCAAGGAGCGCCACTATGTCCCCCTCATTGACGGAGAAACTAAGGCCCCCTATGGCCGTCTTATAATAGCTCTTGCGCATCAGCTTGGCTATCCATGTGCCTTTGTCAAGATGCTCATGGGTCTTGAACCTTTTCTTCAGTCCATTTACTTCGATTATCTTCTCCATAAGCGTAATAGAGTCTGCAATATCACTGCCGCAATGGATATCACTGGTGCCGTTCAAGCATGTTACTGTTCCGGAAAAATGAGAAGATGATTATTTGATTGCATCGTTGCTGCGCTAATATACTGCCTTTACATAAACAGCATTATCTGCATACCAAACACCATCAATACCTATTGGAAAGCCTGATTTATATTCCTTTCTGTAATTCCTGTTCAGGCAGCGGCGTAAATATAATATACTCAAATATCATGCCCGTCTGGAAGGTCCAGATTTCCGTTCGGGATAATCGGCTGCATGCCTGCCTGATTTATCAAATTAATCTAATCCGTATGGATCGTATAAAGGGTTGGTATCTAAGAGTACTTTCAAGAGCATCGGTCACAACCATTTTTCCATATGATCTCTCCACTCTGCCAGCCAAAATTCACAAATGCCAGTGCAGCTTTGGCTTCTTCTTTTGTTACGTTCCAAAGGAATTTGAACTCTTTATCGTTCTTTACTCGGTCTACGGTAAATAAAGCCCCAACTAATCCAGAGTCTGTATCACCGACGAAAACATCAACCTCTTCGTTATCAGCGCCTTTCGTGTTGTTTATATAGCCATAGTCTATCGGATAGACGCGGTCCGGATAGCGAGGATGCCTGCTGCCCTTCGGCCTATCTATCGATATGCCGTTATTACGTATTGCCTTCTCCCAGTATTCCCAATTTATGTCCAAACCTGATTCTTCCCTATGCTCTTCCAATCACTCACTCACAATGTCATTACACTTTCGGATAGTTGCTTATGGCCTTTGCCATGTCCTGTATTGTGCCTACAAGATATATGATCTTTGCTGAATAGATCAATGACGGCTCTGTCAATAAGAGTTATGCCTATCAACAAACTGGAATAACAGCATTTTGGTATCTGTCCATTCTTGCCTAGATCCTGGCAGAATTAAGGAACGCCTCCCATGCAGGTATCAGCACTATCTCAGAACCATCCAGCTTCAATGTCTTGCGCTCTCCATTGTATATCAAAATGCCTTTTTTAACCTTGAACTTTGACATGAAGTACCTTAATGAGCTAATATCCTCTGAAGACATCTTGCCTGTTTCCTTTATCTCTATCGGCACCATGCCGCCTTCAGTGATAATTATGTCCACTTCCCTCTTATCATCATTCCAATAGTACTCGGAATCATACAGGCTTGTAATCTCAGATTCCAGGTTGAGCTTGCCGTTCCATCCAAACATAAGCGAGAAATGGTACGGGTACACTCTCTGCATCTTCCTTGATGTGGACCTTGTCGCAGGCCTGTAATTCCTGACCTTTCTTATAAGGTATGAAAACTCAAGATAGAAGACATGCCTTAAAAGCGTCTTCTTGCTGATCTTCAGATCGGAGGAGAGCTTATCGTAATTCACATACATTCCAGGGTTGTCATAAAAGATAGTTATAAGATTCGCTGCAAGTTCCTCGTTTATGTCCCTGAACGAGGAAAGATCATCCTTCAGTATCTTATCAACAACATTCTCTTTTATGTAGCCTTTTACCAATGAAAGATCCTTATACCCTACAAGCTCCGGATAAGGCCTAAGCAGGTACTCGTTAAACTCCTTTTTTATCTCATCGGCCCAGAGGTTCTGCCTGCCAAGCTCCACCTTGCTCTTGCTCATCTGCAGGTACTCTGCAAACGTGAGCGGTTTTACATTAACCTCAAAATACCTGCCGGTAAGATTCTTTATCGCATCCTTTTCAAGGTTGAAACTGCTAGATCCGGATATCACAAATTTGATCTTCGGAAACCTATCATAAAACAGTTTAAGCTTATTGCTCCAGTCTTCCAGCTTCTGTATCTCGTCAAGGAAGACGTAGAGCCTGCAATTCTCCCATTCCCTATTCAGTATTGACCTGTAGCCCTGGAATATCTCCATCAGCTCATCGGTTTTCTGGTCGAATGAAAAGTACAGTATATCCTGCGGTTCTGTGCCAGAGGAGATTAGCCCGTCTATCAGTTGGTACATCAGTACGCTCTTGCCCACTCTCCTAAGCCCTGATATGATTGTTACAGGCCTGGTACTGAGCAGTTTATTCAATTCTGTGAACTGCATGCGCCTGTAATCCGGCGCAAGCTCCTTGCTCACCTTTTTCTCTTTCCACCACGGATTGAGCAGCTCTAATAATTCCATATTAGTTCCAATAAGGAAACTAATATATATATCTTTTGTTTCCTACAGGAAACTAATAAAATAGACAGGCCAAGCCCCGGTGCATACTCCACCATATCAATACGGCTACCATTACGTGCAGTAACCGCTTAGCTGCTACTGCTTTCATATCTTATACTCCTTTCTAAGCAGATGGTAATGGTTCTCATCATGCAGGCTTCCGGTAGCTCTGTCCCTTACATGCTGCTTCAGCGTGCGGTCCAGCTTAAACTTGGCATTATGTATCAATGTGTTTGAGCCCTCATTCTCCGCAAACGCTGCTATGTTTATTCTGTTAAGCTTTAGCTCCATGAAGCTGAACTCGATGACTCTGCCGAATGCCTCTGTCATGTACCTTTTGCGATGGTATCCCTCCCCGAGCCAGTATCCTATGGTGCAGCTTCCATCCTCTATCTTTATCTTCTCCACGCTTATCATCCCCACTGCCTCCCTCTCGTTGCCCAGCGTTATTCCAAAGTCATACTGGGTCCTGGGAACCTTCTTAGCAGCTTCCATTGTTGAATGTATGAATGATTCTGCGTCCTTCAGCGAATATGGGTACGGCACAACTACCAGGTACTTGGACACATTAACATTATTGGCATTCTCAGCTATGCTCTGCGCGTCAGACTCCTTAAGCTCCCTAAGGATCAGGCTCTTGGTCTTAAGCTCCATATTTATCAGAAGCATTTCTACCTTGTCTCATATATATGGCTTTTGTGCAATTTCCCTGCGATACCCATACGTATAATAATCAAATCTGACAACAAGGCATTGGTGGTGAAATGGTAGAAAAGGAAATAATATTCTCTACTTAGGGTGTGACTATGGGAAATTTTAGTATAATGTTTGTAACCTCCAATAATGCAAAGATAGCTCTGGCTAACGAAAGGCTGAACAGATATGGAATTACTATAACCCAGAAAATTGCCTCCACACCGGAGATACAATCTCTTGACGTAGGCGAAGTAGCATTACAGAAAGCAAAGCAGGTGGCCCATACTATAAAAACCCCATTCATTATAGAGGATTCTGGTCTTTACATAGACAAACTCAATGGATTTCCCGGTGCGTTAATGAAGCCAGTGTTAGATACGATAGGAACACACAATCTACTTAGCATGCTATCTAACGAAGAAAACAGATCCGCATATGTAAAAAGCGTACTGGTATATCATGATCCGGTCATCGGCAACGAGCAGCTGTTTGTAGGGAATTATCCTGGCAGGATTGCAGAAAAAGAGAAAGGGGACAATACGCGAGGTTGGAAAGTTGCACGCATATTTATTCCAAAAGATTTTGATAAAACACCGGCCGAAATGGACGACAGTGAATGGACTGAATTTTTAGATAAATTCAGAAAAGGCGATCATTACGATAAATTTGGAGAATGGCTTATAAAGCAAAACATGAAGCAATTCGGGATAGACGCCGGAGATGCATGATTTCTTATGGTGAACATTGAAAAATGATCAACATGTATAAACACATAATATTCGATTTTGGCGGAGTTTTCCTAAACCTGATGGGCAAGCATTCCGGAGTGCCAAAACAGCTTTCAGAGATATTCTCAATGGACGAAGAGTCTGCAGAGAAACTATGGAAAGGTAACAGGGAAAAGCTCCTTACTGGAAAAGAGACGCCAAAACAGTTTCTTGAGCGCATGGCCAAGGAACTCTCTAAAACAGTAGATATTTCAGAAGTTCATAAAACATGGAAAGCAAGTGACATGGTAAATGAGAATCAGATAGACTGGGAACTTGTCAATTACGTAGAACAACTTAAAAAAGAAGGATACAGGATCCACATGCTGACCGACGCCATCGACCTCAGCAGAAAAACAGACCCTGTAGTGAAAGAGGTAGACAAGCATTTTCACAACGTCTTTAAGTCATATGAAGAAGGAATGAAGAAGCCAGACAAGAGCGCATTCATAAACGTTCTCGAGAAAATCAAAGCTGAACCGAAAGAGTGTGTCTTTGTGGATGATTACAACGCCAATATTCAAGCAGCTCAAGAACTAGGGATGATAGCAATACGGTTTACAACCACCGGCGAACTAAAGGAAAGCTTCAAAAATCTGGGTATTCTGACACGCAATCAGTAAAGTATAATTATGTTCATACTTAAGATAATTACGGGTTAATGATGGCCGAAGAAATCGAGTTAAAATTTCTTGTAAACGACTATCAGGAGATGTTTAATGAAATTCTCGCTATAGGGGAGCATGAGAAAACTGCATACGAACTAACTGTTATGTATGACAGCAAGGACAGGAGATTATATGCAGACGATTCGAGGCTAAGGCTGAGAAAGATTATCGATCTGGAAGATGATAAAGAGTCCTGCGAACTGAGCTATAAAAAGCCTAAAACCCGGAAAGGAATCAAGGTAGAAGAGGAAATAGAGGTAGGGGCATCTTCCTTTCAGGAATCTGAGAAGATACTTGCCAAATTAGGCTACCAGAGTGTCAGCAGCTATGAACGCATCAGGGATACGTTCAATGTAGATTCATGCAAGGTTACCATTGATAATTTCCCATTTGCGTATATCCTGGAAATAGAGGGAAACAAGCTCGATATCAAAAAAGTAGCCGGAAAACTGGGTCTTAACCTGAGTGAGAACATTACAAAGTCGTGCGATGACATATACGCGGAAATGCGCAAAGCAAGCCACAAGGAGGTTAAGAAGGATATCCTTTTTGGTAATGCTTCATTACAAAAACAGATAGCTGAAAGAAAAAACCACAGGTTGCGTGCCTATGGCCATTCTGGTTCCAGAGGGGAGGTTTGACAGTTATGGAAAATCTTGAAACTCTCTCAGAACAACTTACGGCAAAAGCCAAAATAGACAAGATAGATGCCCTGGGAGTTGGAGCGGTAATACTGGGTTCGGGCAAGGTATTGATACTCAGGAGGAAAGCGGATGACACGTTCCCTGGAATATATGAGATACCTGGCGGTGGAGTTGATGAAGGAGAGACGCTCCCAGATGCCCTAAAAAGAGAGGTATATGAAGAAACAGGTTTTAGGCTAAAAAGCATAGACAGATATATCTCCAGTTTTGACTATAATACCGGAAAGGGTAGGAAAAGAGAGTTTGATTTCGTAGTCTCTGTGGAGATTGGCGATATATCACTTACCGAGCACGACGACTATAAATGGGCTGCAAGGGATGAATTATCAAAATACAAAATAACTCCGGAAATGAAAAAGCAGATTGAAAAGGCATTCCAATAGGAATGAATGCCTTGAGAATCATAGCGTTTATGTCTGAAATAAAACCTAAAAATTTGGATATTGCAGGTACGGAATACGCTTTCAGATACGGCAGTGATGACACTGTAAAGATAAAGAAGGACATATTCTTCAGGGAAAGGGAAAAGACAGCTGAGATGTGGGACATATGCTGTCAGGCTTGCGGATCTAAGGTTTTACTTTACCAGAAGGACGGGAGGGGAAAGTTACACAGGTGTTATCTTAACAGGATACTGGATCCGCCATACTACGCCAACCTTCAGGATAGTGCTATTGAAAATTCAAAGAAGGGCATGCCTGTGCTTAAATGCCATAATTGCAATGAAATACTTGGCTATCCGATGCTGCATCGGGAAGGCAGGCTGGCATTTTTCCTATTGCAAGGCAAATGGAAATATAAAAAGAGCAAGGTCAAAGGAAACTGAAACGAGGCAAATAAGATACTGAGGATGTGTTGTATGAAGGAGATAGAAACAAAGTTAATTGACTTCGATGAGAAAGAGGTACTGAAAGTGCTTGGAGAAAAAGCAACAAAAGTGTCTGACAATCTCCAAAGGCGCTGGGTCTTCAATATCAGTGACGGCAAGGATGGTGCAGACGAGTTTGTAAGGATAAGGACTGATGGCATAAGGACCACTCTGGCTTACAAATACCGTAAGGGCAGCGGTTTATCAAATACTGACGAACTTGAAACTGAAATAGCGGACTTCGATACTGCTGCAGCCATATTCAAGAAAATAATGCCCAACCATTACTATCAGGAGAACAGGAGAATAGCCTACGACTACAAGGATGCGGAAATATCTATTGACTATTGGCCGATGGTGGCCCCTGTAATGGAAATAGAGGCTCTGGATGAGGAAATTATAACCCAGATAATAAAAGAGCTCGGGATAGTTGGAAAAAATAAAGGCAATATCAGCATGGCAAAGATATATGCAGAAAAAGGAATCGATATTCACGCATATAAAGAATTAAAACTAAATAATAAAAGCTGACTAACGACGTAATTAACAAGTCGATTATATGGAGATAACATTCATAACAACAAATAATGTGAAATTCCAGATAGCTAGCGAAGTGCTGTCCAAGTACGGGGTAAGCATGAAGCAGCGCAGAATGGAGCTGTCAGAGCTGCAAACCATAAATCTGGATGATGTGGTGATGGACAAGGCAAAGCAGGCTGCCAAAACCTTCAAAGAGAACTTTATAGTGGATGACTCAGGCCTTTACATAGATGCATTGGCGGACTTCCCCGGAGCATTGTTCAAGCCAACAATATATGCGCTCGGAGAAGAGAAATTCCTCAGGCTGATGAATGGGGAGAAGAACCGCAGGGCGCGTTTCGTAAGCGAACTTGTATTTTACAATTCCAAAACAAACGAGTTCACTCTCATTTCCAGTATAATAACCGGGGTAATGGCAGATTCTCTCAGTTCCGGTACCAGGCGCGTAGGTTACTCCCTAGAAAGGATATTCATTCCTGACGGGGAGGAAAAGCCCATAGCGGAGCTTGATGATGCTGGATGGGAAAGATTGTATTCGAAGATCAAGAGCAGGCTGCATTACGAGGAGCTTGGCAGGAAGCTGGGCGCAGATATTGGCTAAAACTTATAGAGACGGCTAATGGTTTGCAAAACAGGATAGGATACGGTTAAATATCTATAATTGCGATATAATATTGGTGGAGTGATGAAAAGAGGAAAAGGCATATCTGCAGGCTTTTGGTCAAGATACAATAAAAAGGAGCATCCTGAAGGGAAGAAAGACATTGCTGCGAAGCACGATTTCATAATCCGGGCAGATAAGAGGTATCTGCGTGAAAATGCTGAAAATATGCTGGACGTGGGATACGGGTACGGATCCCTATTTTCCCCACTGGGTAAAAGATATGAGCTATCCGGATTGGAAATCGATAAGAATAACGTGTCAAAAGCGAGGGCGAGTTATCCTAACGTAAGGGTCTTCAAAGGAGACATGCGCACCTTCAGCATAAACGATAAGTATGACATAATAACCTCTATATGCGCCATAGATCACGGAACCAAACTCAGGAGGGATCTGGGAAAGACTATCAAGAATATGGGAAGACATCTCAAGCCGCATGGAATAATCATATTCGATATGCCCCTTGCGCAGGAAACCTGCCCAAAAGATTCCATATACACATATTCTGGGAAAATTGTGGGTGAAAAAGGCACTAAATACACCTTCATATACCATAAACAGCTTGAAGACAATGGGAAGTTAGCCTATTCATACAGTCTTGCAATCAAGTCAAAAGGCAGATCCTCTGAATATGAGATAGGTAAGGTTTATAGGATGGAAGAACTGCTCTCCATTCCCGATGTGAGATCTATCGCTTCAAGAAACGGCTTCAAGTGCTTTGTGTATGATGGGTGGAGAGCAAAAGCCCCTGCAAAAGGGAAGCTAACCAACGAACCGGTTTTCGTACTTGCAAGATAATCAATAATTTGAATCTGCTTAGCTGTGGTCCACATGACATACGGCCGAAAAGAAGAAGGAACCTCTGTTTTAGTGTAACGACAAGCATTATAAATTTTCAACACCATCTGATAATATGGGAAAATCAGCAATTATACTGGTGCTTATATTAATTGCTATAGGGGTTATAACACTATCAGTAATATATAGTGGCAATTATCAGAACCATCAACCTGGTCCTACCCATAACAGTACCATGTCCAACGGCACTGCACATAATCAAACTCCGCTTTTTTTTGAAAATGCAGGAAATGTCTCAATAGACAAAGGTTCATCTTTCACTTCCGACTATCCTGACGGATATGTACAGATATCTGGAGCGACTATGGTGAATGGTAATCTATTCTCGTCTGGAGGAGTTAAGATTAATGATGGTCTATTATATGGAAATGGCACGGTAACGGGCGATGTTGAAAATTCAGCTTATGTTGCCCCTAATGTAACAAACTTGTCAATAAATGGAAACTATGTTCAAAGCCCTAACGGGACACTCATAATCCATATTTACGGACCTTCGAATTTCTCTAAATTACATGTTACTGGTTCTGTGATGCTTAATGGCACTGTCAATTTTGTATTTTCAGATAACTATACCCCAGCTGCAAATGCCAGATTCGCATTTTTACAAGCCAAGAATATTACTGGAGATTTCAAGTCAACAAACTTCAGTGGAATTAATTGTACTAACTGCTCGGTCAATCCCACAACCTTAAACCTGGAAATAGGCACCGCCACTCCTTAATGCTCGGTTTGTAAAATGGCCATAAAAAACAAAGAAGAAAAAGAGGCAAGCTCTTTAAATTATCCATGAGAATAAGGATTGTGATATTTTGAACTATGTAGTAGCAGTGCCTGTAGACAAGAGCCTTGCAGAGTTCATAGGCAAGAAGAGCTCGGAGAATGGAATAGCCTTCTATAACAGGAAGGTGGACGACCATGTTGTTGTAGCTTTGGCCCCTACCAACCCTCAGGAGAAGTTCTACGGCTTCGTGGAGACGATGCTGCTTGCCGACCAGATAGTGATAAGCACCGCAAGCGTTGACAGGCTTCTGGGAGAGGCCCTGATAACCGCGGAGCTGCTTGGAAAGCACCTGATAATAACGGAAGAGAATGATGTGAAGGCCCTTCTTGCAGGCACCGGAATAAAGGACTTTGAGTTCTCTTCAAGGGAGCAGCTTCTGGAGAAGATTCTGGCATACAGGAAGCCTGCGGAACCGGCAGGAGTCCGCATAGACATAGACCAGGCATTCCCTGTGAAGGGTATAGGCTCGGTTGCATTGGGCATAGTAACAAGAGGAACTGTAAAGGTGCATGACAAGCTTATCCATAACTCTGGAAAAGAGGTGGAGATAAAATCGATACAATCCCAGGATGTGGACCAGAAGGAAGCAGGTATGGGCACAAGGGTTGGAATTGCCCTGAAAGGGATAGAGTCCGATGAGATGGACAAAGGGGACATACTCTGCCATACCAGGATACCAAAGGTTAAGTCAATAACACTGTCAGCAAAGAGGAGCACCTTTGTAGGAGAGGAGCTGAAGGAAGGGGGAAGGTACATGATAGCTGCGAACTTCTCGCACTCGATAGCCTTCCTCGATGATCCGAAGACCATGCGCTTCACACTTGAGAAGCCAATAGCCATAGAGAAAGGGCAGCGGGTCACGGTTTCAAGGGAGCAGCAGCCGAGGGTCTTCGCAAGCGGCACGGTAACAGAGGCAACAGCCTGATTATTTCCACATTATACTCTGCAGTCAGAGCTTTAGCGAAGCTTTTTATATCTAATGTATTATAATGTTATAACATTACAATATATGTGATAGAATGCCGAGAGCCGTAAATCCGACGAGGAAGTATACAACAATAACGATTCCGACCCCGTTGTTCAACAAACTGAAAGGCAAGATAAAGGAGACAGGTTTCTCTTCAGTATCGGACTGCGTTACCTACATACTTAGGGAGACGATAGTGGAGATGGAGAGTTCTGATTCACAGGCAAAGAGGAACAACGCCGTGATAGAGAAGCTCAAGGCACTCGGATATACAATGTGATGTGATCCTATGAAGAATGGAATACAAGAGATAAGCGATGAACTCTGGGAGAATCCGGAGGAGAAGAACTGGAAGCTGCTTTCAGCCTCATTGAAGAAGTCAGGCATAGCCTACTACAGAACAGTATACAACAAGGGCAAGCTGAAGAACACGCAGGATCTCAAGAAATCCTATGCTGAGCTGTATGACAGCAAGGCCAAGCTAGTAACGAAGGTGCCGCTGTTCATGAAGAAGGGAAAGGAGATGCGCGGAGCAACCATCTACCTGAAAGGCCTCCAGATAAACAACAAGAAGTGATCTAATGATAAAACAAGACATAAAATCTTTGGAAGAGAGAAGCATATATGTTATGCGCGAGGCCAAGTCCAATTTCAAGAACGTCGCTGCCTTATGGTCCATGGGTAAGGACAGCACCGCAATGCTTGCGATTGCAAGGAAGGCCTTCCATGGGAAGGTGCCGTTCCCTGTGATCCATATAGACAACGGCATTGACTTTCCCGAGACATATGAGTTCAGGGAGAGCCTTGCGAAGAAGTGGAAGCTGAACCTGATAGTGGGAAACAGCGTCATCAAGCCGGAGATGTCAGGCTATGCGTGCTGCGGTGCAAACAAGACAGTTGCGCTGAAGAAGATACTGAAAGAATATGGCTTTGACGCGCTTATAGTATCAATAAGAAGGGATGAGCACGGCATAAGGGCAAAGGAAAGGGTCTTCAGCCCAAGGAACAAGGACTTCAAGTGGAACTACAAGGACCAGGCTGCCGAACTATGGGACAATTACTCATCGAATGATGATTCTGACGGCCACATACGCGTACACCCGCTTCTTGACTGGAACGAGGTGGACATATGGAACTACATAAGGAAGGAAAAAGTCCCGATGAACCCGCTGTACTTCTCAAGGAACGGGTACAGGTACAGGAGCCTGGGATGCACGCACTGCACAACTCCCGTAAAGTCGAATGCAAAGGACATAAACCAGATAATAAAGGAGCTTGAGGTTACTGATACTGAGGAACGTGCCGGAAGAGATCAGGATAAAGAACGCGAATTCGTCATGGAAAAACTAAGGGCACTCGGATATATGTAGTAAAGTATATGTTCATATATTAAGGTAATATCATGATAGTAAATAGGGTAACCCTTCTGGGAAACAAGGACCATGGAAAGTCGACTCTGATAGGCAGCCTGCTGATAAACACAGGGTCTGTTTCAGAACAGAGGATAAACGACGCGAAGAAGACCAGTAAGAAACTGGGCAGGCAGTTCGAACCAGGGTACATACTGGACAGCTTCCAGGAGGAGCGCGAGAATGAGATGACGATAGACACTACTAGGGCGCAGGTAAAGTACAAGAGCACAGGATTTGAATTCATCGACGTTCCGGGACACGAGGAGCTGATGAAGAACATGCTCAGCGGTGCTTCATATGCGGACTTTGCGCTTCTCATAGTCTCTGCGAAGAAGGATGAAGGTATAACGGAGCAGACAAAGAGGCATCTCTTCGTTGCAAAGCTCATGGGGATAAACAAGATAATAGTCGCTGTGAACAAACTAGATTCCGTCAATTATGATGAGGCACGTTTTGAAGAGATAACAGACGGTATAAAGCAGTATTTG
Organism: Microcaldota archaeon; assembly: GCA_021817505.1. Lineage (GTDB taxonomy): Archaea > Micrarchaeota > Micrarchaeia > Micrarchaeales > CABMGC01 > JAKAUU01. The sequence continues at coordinate 16,335 of JAKAUU010000005.1, forward strand.
AATAAGATAGGCTTCAAATCAGAATCAATAAACTTTGTCCCTATCTCGGCATACAACTCCGAGAACTTGGTCAAAAAATCAAAGAAGATAAAGTGGTACGGCGGCAGCAGCCTTATAGATACGCTGGTAGCGCTCTCTAATTCAAGGAAGGAGAGTAGTCATGGCAAATCCATGGTCCTACTGCAGGGAGTATCCGAAGATGACAGCAGATCGGTATTCGGCAAGGTTCTTTCAGGATCCATAAGGAAGAATCAAAGGATAACAATCCAGCCTGAAGGGCATACCTCATTAATAAAAAGCATCTTTGTAAGCGGAAGGAGGAGCGCAAAAGCCACAGCTGGCAATGTGGTCACTCTTGAGCTTGACAGGGCTGTAAAAGAGGGGATCAAGGGTTCAGTAGCATGCGCCGATAGAGATGCATGCAGGGTTGGCAGTTCGATAAATGTCCTATTCTTCGATACAAAGCCTCTCAAGGGGAAGCTCTCGATAAAGATGAACAGCGTTGAGATACCCTGCAGGAAGGCAGAGGTTATGCGTTCTATAAGCGTTGCAACAGGAGAGACAAAGGAGAAGGGCAGCATAAAGCCCCTTCAGGCAGCGTATATCAGGCTCTCCCTAGGGAAAAAGATAGCCTTCGAGGATTTCGAGAAGGTCCCTGAGCTCGGCAGGTTTGTCATGTATTCTGACAGGAAGTTCGCAGGCATAGGGGTAGTGCACAACTAGGGATAGCGGAGCATGTTGCTATGGATAATCCTTCCACATCTTCCAGAACTCTTCCCGAAGCTTGTCTACAGAGGGCTTGTCGCCCAAAATCTCTATCATCTCCACATTCTTGTGCATTCCCCTATAGGTAAGGTTTGCAGATCCGGTTATCGCCTCCTTATCAGAGACGTACATCTTCGCATGTATGAATCTCTTGGGAACCTTCAGCCTTATCCCGCTGCTCTTCCATGATAAAAGATAACCGGATAAAAGGGTGATAACTACTGCGGCCAGCGCATACACATACGCTGAAAAGAGAATTCCTATGGAGAGCTCTGCTATCCCTGCGAATATGAACAAGGCAAAACTGTAGGCCGAGAAGCTCCTGCCTATTATCCTTTTTGCAGCTTCATCAAGCGATGAGCTCAACACTGTTATCTTCCTTCCACCGGAGTGCGAAGCAAGGAATCTCGCATAATACTCGTCTATGTAAGGCGAGACTATCAACAGCTCCCTGCTCTCCCTGATCAATCTCTCAACTTCAGAGTAGCTGTTCCTTCCAGAAAGCACTTTCTTCTCTGCAGAACGCCTGCTAAATAGCATAAGAATAATAAGCTTCAGAATATTAATATTCCAGTATCAGAGTGTAAGTCATGACACAGAAGAAGAATATAAAGAAGCTGAAGAGATTCCTTGAGACTGAACGCATGCATGCAGAGATTTACTCCTACCTTGCCAAGGAGGAGGACCATCCGAAGCACAAGCGCTTCCTAAACAAGATAAAGGATGAGGAAAAGGAGCATGAGAAGCTCATAGCGGAGATACTCAAGGACGAAGGGGCAAAGGTCTCTTCCGGCGGTGCATTCAGAATAAGATTCCTATTCTATAAAATAGTCTCGAAGATATTCGGAGTTCCATTCGGAATAGCTGCCATAGAGCGCGATGAGGACAGCACGATAAAGGATTATATAAAACTGCTCAAGGAGGTGCGCTCCGAGAAGCACAACAGCAAGATAAAGAAGATAATAAAGGATGAGGAGGAAGGTGAGGAAGAGCTGCAGAAGAACCTGAGCGACTATTCCGAGCATTTCGATTACATAAAGTCAATAGTCTTCGGGCTCAATGACGGCCTTGTGGAGATCCTCGCTGTCGTATCGGGGCTTGCGGTTGTTGCAACATCCCCTCTCGTAGTCGTCATAGGCGGCATAATAGTCGGATTATCAGGCACGCTCTCAATGGCCGGAGGGGCGTATCTCTCATCGAAATCATACAATCTGGTAGAAGAGGAGAAGAACGGAAGAAGCACGGATACAAGCCCTGCAAAGGATGCCGTCTACACCGGAATCTTCTACTTCCTAGGATCTCTTGCATCGGTCCTGCCATTCGCATTCGGCCTGAGCGGCTTTGCAGGCATACTCGGAGCAATAATAATAGTCTCGATAGTACTGGTCCTTGCATCTGCAGTTATAGGGGTCGTGTCAAGGACGAGCATAAAGAGAAGAAGCATAGAGATGCTTACAATCTCGTTGGGAGCGGCGTTTGTCACAATAGTCCTTGGAATAATATTGAAATCCTACGGGATTGCGATATAGGCGCCGCATGCAGACCTGCATCCATTGAATTAATTATCTTAATGCCTAAATCTGGAAAGCAGAGTAATATGTCGCATAAATTCCTTAATAATCCTCTATTTACTTTCTCTTTGCGCCTTTAAGTGTATTTATCTGGTCTATAGTGAGTGAGGTAACTACTCCTGCTATTATTATCTTAGTCGCTAGCCCTATCATCCGAACACAAGTATAATTCTCAAGGATGATATTTAATCCTTGCCATATGCATGCCCGATCAGTTGTTGTAAGTCAGGGCCATGATTCCTCCTGCAAAAGCAAGCACGAAGCCTATCCCAAAACCTCCATAGTCGATAAGGCTCATTATGGCCAACACGACTGCGAACATGGACCATTTCCTCACATCCCATGGCTCCTTCACATCGGTCTTAAGGGCGCAGAACGCTATCCCAAAAGCAAAGAGTATCCCGAGAAAGCCTGCAGGGACTACCAGCAATGGTATGCCGAGAGCGCTCGAGAGAGCAGAAACTATGGGTGCAGTATACCTTGGCAGGAGCATGGGCAGCACTCCCCCTAGAAATATGGTGAAGCTTCCGAGAAGCATCATGTACGATGCCACGAACGGTCTTGCCCTAAGAGCCTGCTTTGCCATTAAATCAAAACCTAATAAGCTCTCAACAATTTATAAGCATGTATCCCTATTACTCTAATGATAGTATGAGGGCTGAAGGATTGGGCATGTATCTATTTGCGGTACTTGTAGTGGTAATAATGGCCGGGATAATAGCCACAATGGTTCTATTCCCTAATGGCTTCCTGGGAAGCGCATCGCAGAAGACCATAACGGTCCGCGCGTCAGGCACCTCATACGGCTATCCTTCCGAAGCTGCGGTATACTTCATAGTCAACGGGACGGGCAGGACCTCTGGGATAGCGACAAGCAATCTCTCGCTCACTTTATCAAAGCTCAATTACACCATATCGAAGTATGTCAATTCGTCAATGACAAAGACCATGTCCTATTCATTGTACAAGATAAGGAATTCAAGCGCATACTCTGCAACAGAGGAGCTGGAATATACTACCTCTGCCGATAATGTCAGTGCCCTCTTGGGTGCGGCTTCATCCATCAATAACACATATGTTACAGGAGCGGAGGCAGAGCTCTCTGCCAGCCAGAGGAGCTCCATGATAAGCCAGGCGCTCTCAGAGGCGATGGCAAACGCAACCTCCGAAGCTATGGTGATAGCAAACAGCAGCGTCTCGATCATGAACGTAAGCTCCACATCATCATATGTCTATCCGGTATATGGGATAAGCGCGTATGGGTCGGTTTCCGGACTATCCCAGCCGGCCTTCTATACCGGAACGCAGTCCGTTACAGAGCAGGTAACCGTCACCTTTAAGAGCGGCTAGAAGATAATTTAATAAATCTAAGAAACGCTATAATATTGTCAAATTAAACGCTAATCTTGTGGTTTTATGGAAAAAGAAGAAGAAATACGTCTAATAAAACGGATGGCCAAAAACGACAAGGCAATCAGGACAAATATAAGTATTATAAGGAAAAAATATGCGAATCAGTACGTTGCGGTGGATAACGGCAAAGTAATCCTGCACAATGAAAATCTTATTGGCCTAAAAAAACTTCTTGAAAAAAGCAAGAAAGATATTCAGACAGTGCTGATAGAATATATACCTGAAAAGGGCACAATAGTGCTTTACTGAGTTAAAGGGGAGTAATTGCGAATACCTCTTCAATTTGATGACGATAAAGAGAGGTTATCGGTAATAGCAAGCATAAGGTTCAGCAAAAAAGCTCCTATCCCAGTCTTATTCATTGTTGATACTGGAAGTCCAGTAACTTTTGTAGATGAATTTGTATCATCAAAAATAAGAGTCTATGCAAATACCCTCCCATTTGATCATGACGCGCTCATGGGCGGCAGTAAAATAGCCATGCACAGCGCTGGTAACGTGGAAATGAGCTTTATCGATGAAAATGATATGTTGGCCAGGTTGGAATCAGGAATGTTCGTCGCTAAAACAGAATGGACCAGAAAAGGTAAGATTTATTCAGGTACATCGATCATAGGCTTAGATTTCTTTCTTAAGAATAAAGCCAAGCTATTCGTAGATCCATATAATAATATTGCATATATAGAAAAATAACAATAAACTATAATTTGGTAATCATATGGCAAACCAGATAAGATGTTCGCACATACTCGTTGAAAAGGAATCAGATGCAAAGGCTATACTCGAAAGAATACAGAAGGGAGAGTCCTTCGCAAAGCTTGCTGAGGAGAACTCCATAGACGGATCGAGGAAGCACGGTGGAGACCTCGGCTTCTTCGGGAAGGGCATGATGGTAAAGCCGTTCGAGAGTGCCGCTTTTGCGCTTGAGAGAGGTCAGGTATCGGGAATAGTGAAGACACAGTTCGGCTATCACATAATCAAGAGAACGGAATGAATCTTATTAAGAATCAAGCACTGCTTTGGCGGCTTCTATGCCGCTTGCAAAGGCTCCCTCCACTGTAGACGCGCTGCTGCCGCCGTATAATGCCTCTCCAGCGAAGAAGATGCGGTTGCCTATCGGTTCCGCTACCTTCTGCCTTGCCTTTTCATATCCCACAGTGGCATAGCTGTACGCTCCTTTCGACATAGGATCAAGCGGCCATTTGACGACCATCGAGCCTGCCAGCTCCTTCCTTACCCTTTCTGTATCAACGTCAAAAATGCTCGACAACGATCTGACCGCTATCTCCACAACCTGCCTCTCAGATTTCCTCGCCATTCCAAGCGCGCCTGGCCCAGCAAGCCATCCTGTGATCAAAGGGACCTTATCCGGATACTGCGTCCACCAGGTCCTGATCGGCAGGTCGGACCTTATGAATTCCAGTCTGTCCAGATCATAGCCCCTGCACGCTGTCCACCACCTCCTCCTGAACTTCAGCAGCACCTTCATCGCATTGCCATAGCCCATCCTGCGCACAGCATACCTCCTCCCGCCTATCCCGGGCCTGAACCTTATCCTTCCGATCAGAGGCAAAGGCACTGTTACAATTGCCTTGTCTGCAAAATATTCATTTCCATCCTGGCAGGAGAGCCTGACCCTGCCCTCACCAACATCAATGCTCTTCACGATAGTGCCAAGGCGTATCGCCGCTCCAAGCTTTTCACACCTGCCTTCAAGGAATCCCAGCAAGGCTGCATATCCTCCGGCTATCCTGTACTGCAGATGCTCTCCATCATCAGTAAAAACCTCGTTCGCAAGAGAGAGCATGCTTGCACGTTTAGGATCCGCAGCGTCATATCCTTCCGACATGCCCAATACTGCGGCACGCAGCTCCGCGTATTTCTTTCCATGGAAGTACCTGTTGAGGAAGGCAGCTACCGGCATATCCTGCTTCAGCCCCTTCACCCTTTCCATCAGCTCCTGCTGCTCAGGCATCCATCCATAGCCCTTCTCAAGCACGCCGTTGTAATAGCTCCATAGTTCGCTATGCGTTGGCACGAGCGCTATGCCCGCCTCCCTTGCCAATTTTTTAGTCACCGGAGCCCTTCCATGCACAAACTCCGCCCCTGCTTCAGCGACGCATCCCAGCCTGCTCTTAGGCAGAGTCCATATCCTGCCTCCGGTCCTCTTCCTTGCCTCGAGTATCAGCACATCATTCCCTCTCTTCGCAAGTTCCACTGCCGCCATGAGACCGGATGCCCCTGCCCCTACTACGACTATGCCCTCTTTACCTGCCATCTCCAAACCATCTAACTATATGCCCTATCTGTTCATGTTCTCGAACATTCCGTCAAGCTGCGGATTGGACGCGGCATTCAGCCAGTTCCTGGCAGGGCCAACGGCAATATCATACCTGTCCTCCCTTAATCCGTCAACTACAGCATCAACAAGTTCGGCAGTGGAGACGCTGTTATCAGTCCTCTCCATCATCTTTCCATAATGCAGTTCCGTATCATGCACCAACGGCGGTATTATGTCAAAGACCTTTATCGGCGTATCCTTAAGCTGCTGCCTGAGCGTCTTAGTGAATGAGCGCACCCCTGCCTTTGTTGCTGAATAAACCGGGTATATCGCCCTTGGTATTATGCCCAGCCCTGACGAGACATTCATTATCGCGGCCTCATCCTTGCCGGCAAGCAGAGGTATGAACTCCACCGACATGTAAACGCATGCCTTCAGGTTTATATCGATCTCGTCATTCCCTGCAAGCTCATCGCTTCCCTTCCTGAGGTCAACCTTCAGCTGTATGCCTGCGTTGTTGACAAGCATGTTTATTTCCGGGAAGTTCTCCCTTACAAAGCCCACAAGCCTTTTCCTCTCATCTTCCTTTGCCACATCGCATCTGAAGGCATTCAGTTCCGGAACCTTCTCCTTCGCCTCCCTGAGCCTGTCCTCTCTCCTTCCGCATATTATCACGGTATTGCCCAGCTTTACGAAACGCTCCGCAAGCGCAAGCCCTATCCCCATCGATCCTCCGGTTATCAGTATTGTATTTCCTTCAAGCTTCATTCTCTCACAGCAGAATCTATGATTCCAGGTTAATAAACAGGCTATCCCTGCACATGTTGCATGGTAAAATGCAGCACGCACACAACCATTAAATATGACATGCTGCATCTTCCCTGCATGGTTTTCAAGAATGCAGACCTCACAAGAGATGAGCTGAAGGCCGCAGGCAGGCAGGTACTTGACAGGTTCAATGCCGAAGGCCCAAAGGTCCTCCAGGACCCGGAAGTCAGGAAGACGCTGGAAAGGAATGACGGAGTATGGACCGTTGGCAATTATCTTGCATACTGCACATCGGTGCACGGCCTCAGGCAGCTCAAGCTTGCAATAGCGGCAGACACAGAGCTGCTCAGGATAGGGCATCCTGAAGAACCGGTGGCGAATACCCTTGCGCTAAGGGGCGATTCAGCCATAAGGAAGATGCTGCTCGGCAACCCGCATACCCTTGAGATGCAGGACAATACCGGATGGAACCCTATACGCATAATACTGGCATACGGAAACAAGGAGGAGAAGCGCGATGCTGCACTCCTGCTTCTGATGCGCAAGGTGCAGGAAGGCAGCATTCATACGCAGGAGATAAGGGGCATCTCGAGCATGGTAAGGGAGGCGGTAATGGAGAAGGGCACGGCCGTGCTTGACGATCCCAATACGCGCAAGCTCCTCTTCACGGCAACGGAGAACGGATGGAGCGTCGCGCACCAGTTTGCGCACGGAAGGGGCTCAAAGCTAAAGCGCAGGATACTGATGCACTTCGCCGGGGATCCAGGCATACTTGCGCTATCGACCAGCTCCGGCAACGGCCAAGGCAGTGGCATAACCGTCGAATCGCTGATAAGGGAGAAGAAGAACGCGGAGCTCACGCAAAAGCTGGAGGCGACACTGTCAGGCCTGAAAAGGGGCTGACCCAAAGCCCTTTATTAACCATTTGCGATACATCTCCAGCGGCAGGTGAATATGTGCAGCATGTAGTTACCGGCGGGGCAGGCTTCATAGGCAGCCATCTTGTAGACTCGCTGATAGGCAGCGGAAAGAACACTGCGATAATAGACAATCTCTCCACGGGAAACCACCTAAACAAAAAGGCCAAATTCTTCAAGAAGGACCTCCGCATAAAATCCGACATAGGGATAGGCAGCGGCGCGGTCATCTACCACCTTGCGGCAAACCCTGATGTGAAGTCCTCTGCAACAGACACGGTCGAGCACTTCCGTTCCGATGTCCTTACTACGATCAACCTGATGGAGCTTGCAAGGAAGCGTGACGCATCAAAGGTAATCTTCACCTCATCATCAGTTGTTTACGGAGAGAATCCAGTATTGCCAACTCCGGAGACGGCGCAGCTCAAGCCGATATCGAATTACGGCATATTCAAGCTCTTCTGCGAGATGATAATAGAGCACTATTCATCCATGTACGGCATTGGCTATGCTATACTGCGCTTTGCCAATGTCACCGG
>JAKAUU010000028.1 GCA_021817505.1 Microcaldota archaeon
TTGATGAACTGGTTTTTTTCTATCTTTACTTCTATCTCTTCCCGGTCCGAGGAGCTCAGCTCGCCTATCTTGAGTACGATCTCGGCATAGTCGTTTGTGATGCGGCAGCGCAGGTCTATCCTGCCCTCGGCATCATAGTCGCCGTAGAGTATGTTTACTCTGCGGAACTTCTTCGCAAAGACCATTTTGTCCCCGAACTCTTCCCTGAGCTTTGCATACTGCGGCTCTGTGAAAAGGCCGCGCATTTCTACCTCTATCATAAGCGTCAGTTCTTACTCTCCCCACATCTCCGCCCTAATCTCCCTCTCAGGCACGCCCATCGCGGTCAAATCATTCTTCAGCGCTGTGACGAATGCTGGAGGTCCGCATATGTATGTTATCCTGTCCATGAAGTCAGGAACATACTTCTTTATCATCTCGCCGTTGACCCTTCCGGTCTGGCCCGTCCATCCATCACCTTCTGCAGGCCTTGTAACAGTAACGAAGGTCTTTGCGCCCATCTCCTTCTCGAAAGTATCCAGCTCTGTTTTCTCGACTATGTCGTAAGGGTATTTCACGCTGTAGAGCATTGCGCAGTCCAGTTTTTTATCTGATGACTTTGCCTGCCTCAGCATAGAGAAGAATGGGGCTACACCCGTTCCCCCTGCAAGGAAGAGGAACTTCTCCCCTGCATCCATGTCGAACTGGAACTGGCCGTAAGGCGCAGATATATAGTAAACGTCGTTTACCTTCGCGTTTGCAAGCTTTGATGTCAGCTGGCCGTTTATCATCGCTATGAAGAACTCGAAGTAGTCGGATGGAGGGGCATTTGCTATCGAGAATGCACGGCTTATTGACTTTCCAGTTTCCGGATCCTTGTAGGTAAGCATTGCAAACATTCCAGGTATAAAATGAACCTCCTTCTTCTCCTGCGATTCGAACCTGAATGTTATTACGTCCCTTGTTGATCTCTCTATGCTCGTAAGAATGTATGGCTTATTGATTACAACGGGTTTTAGCACGACCATTTCCTCACCTTATCTTAAAATGTTGAAAAGGATCAGGACTTAGAGTTTGTTATAGACTCTATTACCTTCTCGTACTTCTCTATTGCTTTTATTATCTCCTTGAGCTTTGGATTTATGTTGTATCCAAGGTCGTATCCTCTCTCGGTCCTTATGTGAGTGGGCTGCAATACGTTGAGATCCATTGAGAGGCTTCTCAATGTTATTATCAGCGTCTTCCTTGTGAACTTCTTCCCCAGAAGAACGTAAAGCTCTCTTGTCGTCCTAGGGGACTTCACAAGAAGAAGCTTCAGAACAGCATAATTCGGCTTTGACATGAGCTTCCTTATCGCCCATATACTGTCGGCATCTCTCTCTTTCTTTGGCATCAATATCACCTACGCTGAAAATATATCGGATAAATTATATAAATACATGCAAGCCTTTGCCTTTATGCAGTTTTTAGGTAATTTCCAGAATAGCAATACCTAATCTTATATTAGAGTATAGGAAGATATATTAAGGTAAAAGACAAGCATATATGCATGGGCAGTCCGATATCGGCATTTTCGAAAATATCCAGCTTTGGCAGAGTGGATCTGCAGAGGTTATTCCCATTCAATAAAGATGGGTGCGCAGTTGAGGATTATTCTGCCATAGACATGGCAGATGAGGTTTCCAGGCTGGCAGGAATCGCTTTTCTTTGCGGAGCGAATATTGCAGTTTCGATGGGTGCGGAGAGGCTCTCAGCCGCCTCCCTGGCAGGCAGCATAGCCTCCATGGCACCTGAATTCTCGAAGATAGCCCTGCTCTCCAAAAATCCTTGCAGGGATAGGCGCTCTGATGCGTTCGCTAAGCGTTTCCTTGGAAAGAAGAATGATGTTGCGCTTATCACAGATCAACTGGCCGTAGGATATGGTGCGGATCTCATCGTCTGTCCCTATGGACAGAGGTATCCCTTGAGGATAATGGATATTTGCAGGAAAAGCAGCAGTTACATAATGGTTTTGGAAGGAGGCTTTGATCCATTGCTTAAACGCGGGAAGATAGAAGGGTTAAATTCCATAGATATGCTGCTTATCCCGCAGGATAAGGGCTTCATAATCAATGAGCTCATGTGGCTGAGCAGGGCTGAGATTGAATCCGGGATGGATCTGCATGGTGAAGACATGCTGCAGATAAGAAGGATAGGCACTGATAGAGGCCTGGAATGCGCTCCTGAAGACACGAAGATCCTGAGAATGTACGCAGATATGCGGGGGGAGAGCCCAACAGCGTTATGGAATGCATACGCCTGAAGGCGCAGGTATCGAATAGCTATAAAAAACTTGGCTTATAGATATAACTGAGTTATATGGAAATGATTCGCGCCGATTATGAGAAAGCAGACAAGGAAGTGATTCCTGCAGCAAGATTATTCATAGCGACTGCATTGAAAAAGAGATATAATATGACGGAGCAGGAGATAGCCGAGAGGCTTGGGGTGGCACAGGCAGCTGTAAGCAAGTACCTTAACGGGAAGAGCTCCAAGAAGATCTCTGAGATAAAGGAGCGCATAATGAATGATGAGCGCTTCAATTACTATATAGAGAAGATACATGAGAGGAAGGAGAATTATGTTGAGCTTTGCATATGCACCATATGCAGGAGCATAACTGTTGCTGAATGCAAATTCTCATATGCTGATAAATTGGCAAAGGGCTGAAGATGTCTAATGAAGGTTTGGAAGAGATAGTGGAGAAGCTCGATTACAACGAAGCTTACGGGTTTAGCGAGAAGAACGTACAGTACGAAGAGTTCGAGAAGGGCATCTCCGAGGATGTAGTAAGGAAGATATCCGCCATGAAGGGAGAGCCTGAATGGATGCTGCAGAAGAGGCTTACAGGGTACAAGGTCTTCGAGTCGAAGCCCATGCCGCAGTGGGGCGCAAATCTCAATGGGATTGATTTCAGCGATTTCTATTATTATGTGAAGCCAAAGGGTAAGGAGTCGAACAAGTGGGAGGATGTGCCTGAAGACATCAAAAAGACATTCGATAAGCTTGGAGTGCCGGAAGCCGAGAGGAAGTTCTTTGCAGGCGCAGAGGCGCAGTTCGACAGCGGAGTAGTATATTCGCACATAAACGAGGAGCTGGACAAATTGGGCATAATATTCACGGATACGGATACCGCCGTGAAGAAGTATCCGGAGCTGATGCAGAAGTACTTCGGCACGATAATACCTCCTACGGACAATAAATTCGCTGCCCTGAACACTGCGACATGGTCTGGAGGCACCTTCATATATGTGCCGAAGGGGGTCAAGGTGCCCATGCCGCTCAACGCATACTTCAGGATAAATGCGCAGAAGTCCGGGCAGTTTGAAAGGACCCTGATAATAGCTGATGAGGGCGCAGACGTCTCTTACGTTGAAGGGTGCACGGCCCCGGTATATGCGGTGGATTCACTGCACTCGGCAGTGGTGGAGATGGTTGCCCTGAAAGGCGCGCACATAAGGTATGTCACTATACAGAACTGGTCGAAGAACGTTTACAACCTTGTGACGCAGAGGGCGCATGCTGAAAAGGATGCGCGTGTGGAATGGATAGATGCCAACATAGGCAGCAAGATAAACATGAAGTATCCTTCGATCTTTTTGCGCGGTGAAGGGGCAAAGGGAGAGGTCATGTCCATAGCGATTGCAGGAGAGGGGCAGGTACAGGATTCAGGAGGCAAGATAATACACATAGCGCCAAATACATCCTCTAAGATAATCTCCAAAAGCGTTTCCAAGGGGAGCGGAGTGACTACTTTCAGAGGGCAGATACGAGTAACGAAGCGTGCTGCGAATGTTAAGTCGCATGTATCGTGCGATGCCCTGCTTCTTGATTCGGATGCGAAGACAAATACCTTCCCATACAATAATATAGAGAGAAATGATGCGATGATAAGCCATGAGGCAAAGGTCGGGAAGATAAGCAACGATGAGATATTCTACCTGATGTCAAGGGGAGTGAGCGAGGATGACGCTGTTGCGATGATAGTCCTGGGCTTCCTTGACGACCTTACAAAGGTGCTGCCCATGGAGTACTCCCTGGAACTTAAGAGACTGATAAAGCTGGATACGAGCAAGGGAGTAGGTTAAGGTGTTTTTCTGAATTACGAGGATTTTGCAAATAATGCACGTAGTCTTTATGCCAAGATGCCTGACGAGTCAAACGAGCTTTACAAGAGAAACAGCATAAAGCCCGATTATCCTGATGAGCTTGGGAACGGGGATTCCGTAGAAGGTGCGGTAACCGATATAGAAAATTCTCTTGAATCGAGGTTCGACGTTGTTGTAACGAATAACGGGATACGGAACGGCAACAGATTCGTAAAAACTTATAGCATCGAAGATGCCCCTGACGAGCTGTTTTCTGACAAGATAACGGACGGTAGCGAGGACAGGATATCCGCGTACATTAATTCAGGTTCCAGGCACATAATTAGGATAATGGTTCCTGATAATGCAGATGCGCGGATAAGCATGATGGTGATCAATTCCGCGCATATGCCATTCCAGGTCCTTGTAGAATGCAAAGCAAGGTCAAGGCTAAGCCTCTTCGAGTACTACTGCTCCGCAGCTTCCGACAAGCACTATGTCTCCCCGCTTCATGAATTTGTCCTTGGTAACGATTCAACGGCCGAGTTCAGCATGATAAACAACAAGGCCGAAGGCTCATCCATGGTAGGTTTTTCAAAGGCTTACGTCTCGCAAGGTGCTTGCCTAAATGCAAACCATATATACGACGGCTCCTCCTTCACCAAGATGAAGAGCGAGTTCTCAGCTCTTGGAGAGAAGAGCAGGATAGATGCCAGGGAGATAGTTGTAGGCTCTGCAGACCAGAAGTTCGACATAAACACGTTCATATTCAATGAAAAACCGAATACCTATGCAAGGCTGGAGAGCGGCGCAGTCCTTGACGGAAGGGCCTTCTGCATGCTGAAGGGATATGCGAAGGTGGCGAAGCTCGCGAAGGGTGCGACCTCAAGAGTGGAGGAGCATGGAATACTGATGAGCGAATCGGCGCATATAGACGCGCTTCCTGACATGGCGATAGATTACAGTGATGGAGTCTCGGCAACGCATGCGGCGGCTACGGCCCCGATAGACAAGGATGCCCTGTTTTACATGATGTCGAGAGGGATAGACAGCAAGGAGAGCAGGAAGCTCTTCGTAAGCGCATTTATATCAAAGTATCTTTCAGGAATAAATAATCCGTTTGCAAGGGAGCTGGCAACCTCGCTCCTTGTGGCGAAGGCAGATAATGGGACATTTGGGGAACTTCCTGAGATAAGCATGAAGGACATATGGTCGGCAAATAGGTGAAGTGATGAAGCTTGAGATAGACGATGTGCATATAGAGATTGGAGGCAACAAGGTAGTAAACGGCACAAACCTTGATGTCAGCAGCGGAGAGCTGCATGTGATAATGGGGCCTAACGGTTGCGGAAAGAGCAGCCTTGCAAAGGGGATAATGGGCCATCCTGACTACAAGATAAGCAGCGGCAGCATAAAGGTCGACGGAAAAGAGATAAAAGACCTGCCTGCAAATGAACGGGCGAAGCTTGGGCTCTTCCTGCAGTTCCAGGAGCCTGTTGAGATAGAGGGCCTTGGAATACTTAACTTCCTTAACGCGGCGAGGAATTCCCTGAATAGGGATAATAAGAGCGTGCGCGAGTTCATGAATGAGGTGAAGGAGCGTTCATCACAGCTTAAACTGAAGGAAGAGCTTGTGGGAAGGTCGCTAAATTCGGGCTTCTCCGGAGGCGAGAAGAAGAAGGTCGAGGTTCTGCAGATGCAGATACTGAAGCCAGGGATAGCGATACTTGACGAGCCCGATTCCGGGCTTGACGTTGACGCTGTAAGGATAGTTGCGGAGAACATAAAGCAGTTCATGAAGGAGACAGGTGCAGGCGTGATACTGATAACGCACTACAGCCGTATTCTTGAATATCTTGAGCCTGACCAGATACATATAATGAAGAATGGAAGGATAATAATGGATGGAGGAACGGAGCTTGTCCGTAAGATAGAAAAGGAGGGCTATGAGAACGGTGATTAGATGCTAGACGTGGATAAGGTAATAGAGGATTTTCCAATACTGCATGAGAAGCGGGATAGCAAGAGGCTGGTTTATCTTGACAGCGCCGCTACATCACAGAAGCCAATGCAGGTTATAGACAAGGTTTCCGAGTATTATAAGAGCTACAATGCAAACGTACACCGCGGGATCTATGGGATATCGGTGAAGGCCACGGATGAATATATAAGGTCTAAGGAGCTCGCCGCCAAGCTGATAAATGCGGACTCTTACAGGAACATAGTATACACGAGGAATGCCACAGAGGCGCTGAACGTCCTTGCCCTATCGTGGGCAGGCAGGAAGCTGCGCGGCGGTGACGGCATACTGCTTACCGAGATGGAGCACCACAGCAACATAGTCCCATGGCAGATGCTGAAGGAGAGAAAGAATACGGTAATGGATTACATAACGCTTGATGCCAAGAAGAGATTCCTTGACATGGAGGACTTTGAGATGAAGCTTGAGGCAAAGCCGAAGATAGTCTCGTTCACCGCAGCTTCTAATGTACTGGGAAGCATAACTGAGATGGAGAAGATGACCAAGATGGCGCATGATGCGGGCGCAATGGTCATCATAGACGGGGCGCAGGCTGTGCCGCACATGCCGATTGATGTCAAAAGGATAGACTGCGACTTCATGGCCTTCTCGAGCCACAAGATGCTCGGCCCTTCAGGAATAGGTGTGCTTTACGGGAAGGAGGAGCTTCTCGACCAGATGGAGCCTCTTCTCGGCGGAGGAGACATGATAAGGAGTGTCGATTTCGAATCATGCACCTACAATGAGCTGCCTTGGAAGTTCGAATCCGGAACGCCCAACATAGAGGGCGCGATAGGATTCGGGGCTGCGATAGAGTATCTAAACAATATAGGCATGGATAATGTAAGGGAGCATGAGAAGGAGATAACAGCATATGCGATAAAGAGGCTGCGCGAATCCGGGGTCATCGTATATGGTCCACAGGAAGACCAGGTTGAGAGAAGGACAGGAGCCGTCTCCTTCAAGATAAGCGGTGCCCACCCTCATGATGTCGCACAGATACTTGACAGCGAGAATGTCGCTATACGCGCCGGGCATCACTGCGCAATGCCCCTGGTAAACCAGGTGCTTAACGAGGATTCTGTCTCAAGGATGAGCTTCTACATATACAATAACAAGGAGGATGTCGAGGCTGCGATAGACGCTCTTGCAAAGGTCAAGAAGGTTCTCAAGTTACACTGAACTTTGCACCTCGATTGCCAGTGCGGTTATATCCTCGAAGAATATGTGCACCGATTCATGATCCTTTATCCTTAGGCTATTCTCCTTTATGAAATTCTTTAGCTCTTTCATGTCTGCAAAGGAGCTCGCCACCGTTATTATGGTACCGTGCGGATTCAGATGCATTTTTGCAGCTTTGAGGAAGAGCTCTGTTAATTCTATTCCTGTAGGTCCGCCGCTCCACTCGTTCTTTCCCGATTTAACATCGTTGTCATCCGGAAGGTAAGGTGGATTAAATATTATCATGTCGAATTTTCCGCTTATCTCCTTGAAGAGGTCGCTCTCCGCAAAACTGCATTTTTCATAAACGCCGTTGAGCTTTGCATTGGCCTCTGCGCACCTTATCGCACTCTCGTTTATATCAGACATAAGGACTTCGGAAACATTTTGCTCCATAGCTGCGGATATCCCTATGGCTCCGCTGCCGGTGCCTATCTCTGCGACTTTGAGAGAATGGCCTGGACATGCCCTTATTTCCCTGGTGGCCAATGTTACTGCAAGATCGGTGTCCTCTGCCGGGCAATAGACTCCATCAATGCACTTTATCTCGGCCGTTAAGTGACCTTTCATAAATAGAAATGTGCAGCCGTGTTTTAATTCCTGCCCTTAGCCGGTTTCTGCTGAGGCGCTATCTCTATTATCGGCTTGTAGGACATGAAGACCCCAACAGCAAAGATTATGTTCGTTATTATTATAAGCACGAAGAACGAGTCCGTGAAGGTTGTGGAAGCGCTCCCCAATGCCTGCAGAGCATAGACATTGGCCAGTATAGAGGTGGCGATTATGACAGGGGATATGCCCCGTGCTATGTTGAAGTATGCTATCCTCTTCTCTATCTTCTGGATCTCAGGCTCATCTGAGAATACTCTCGACAGTATAGGCATTGCGATTATCCTCGATAGTATTATCACTGCAGTGAATACTATGCCTGCCCCGAGCACATAATAGGTAAAGCCCTGGAAGCTGAACAGAAGACCTATGTAAACGAAGAAGAAGGTGCTTACAAAGAAGACTATCTCACGCTGGTACTCTCTGGTGTGCTCAACATACTCATCTATCGAGAGGTATTTTTGGATGAAGCTGGGTTCCTGCCCTTCTGCAGGCTTTCCTGAAGAACCTATGTTGGCGAATACTATTCCGAATATGAATACGGCAAGAGCGGTATTGAGGCCCAGGTAGTCGCTCATGCCGTATGTGGCTATGACCATGGCTATCGTAAGCATCCATGAGTAGTTCTTGCTTGCATCGGAGAACCTGTTAAGTATATAGAGCCAGAAGACTGCTGATAACGCACCCAGGGTGACTGCGCCCATGAGCTCGGTGAATGCAGTAGGTCCCGCAGTAGCTGCAGCATAACCTGATGTGCTATAGTATATGCTTAGCAGGACAAGAGGCACTACCAGCTGCAACACGTCGGAGAATACGCCCTCGTATGATATAAAGGTCTTTATGCTCTCCGGAGCCTTCATGCTCTTCGCAAGCGTCGGCGCAGCTATGGCGCTTGGTCCGGATATTGCAAAACTGAATATGAATGACAGTGGCAGAGGCCAGCCCATCACATAGTATGCGAAGGCTCCCACCGCGATTCCTATTATCAGCTGTGTCAGTATTATGAACTTTGTTGATGCGAGTATCACCTTGCCCAAAGTCCTCATGCGCATGTTAATGCCGACTTCAAAAAGCACGAAAGCGACTGCTATCGCAGTTATGTACGGGTTTAGCTCCCCTATCAGCCCTGTTGAGCTCGTATTTACTAGGTTAAGTACCGGGCCTATGATCAGCCCTATTATTATCAATGGCAGTATGCTCGTTATCTTTATCTTGTCAAAGAGAGCATTTATGGCAAATCCCAAGAAGGATATGCCTGCTATAAATATGAATACCAGCCCAACTGAAAACATGATAATCTCAACAATATATTATGGCTATTGTACATAACTTAATAAATAGTTTATGCATCTGGCAGCAGGTTTGCACACATGCTTATTCCAAGTCTGCGATAGCAACCTTTTAATATCTAATTAAATGCAATATTCGCATAATGTGATGATATGTTTGATGGCAAGGTTGGAATTATATTAGGTATTGCAGTTCTTGCAATTGCAATTATGCCGTTTATGGCACATGCTAACCCACTTGGAGGAGGGACATCTACGTCTAGCACAACTAGCACCACAACAACATCCGCTTCAACATCCGCAGCCACTTCGGCACCCTCAACTATCACCACTACAGCACCGGCATCCACTTCAACATCAACATCCACTTCAACATCTGTTTCAACATCTGTTTCAACATCAACATCCACTTCAACATCCGTTTCAACATCCATATCCAGCAGCACTTCAACAAGCACATCGACATCTACATTGAATTCAACAAGCATACCGACATCGGTATCAACATCTACAAGTGTGTCTACTTCTTCAACCACACTGGCAACAACCGCACCTACGACTACAGTACAGCAGTGCAGCAATTATACAGGTAATGATACCTATACCCAGTGGCAGTACGGATGGAACTGGTGGAACTGGAACGATTATGGTTCAAATGGGACTTCGAATAATTACTCGATATGGAACCAGAACTCATGGAATGGGACATATAACCAGTTGCCATGGAATGGGATGCTGGATGTAGCGATGGCTAACAGCGTATTCCCATTTGAAGTCCCATTCTGGTACGTAGGCATGAACAATGGCTTCTACGGATTCTTCTATCATCGCAACGGCTGTGACAACAACAGCGACTATGTAGGAGATGCAGAGGCAAGCAATAACAGCCAGGTATTCAATGGCACAGGAGGAAACGGAGACGACCAGTACAATCAGGGATGCTGTGGAAGCCCGGACTCTAACTGAAGAGTTGGCATTTAGATAATTAACAGGCAGAGATACGGTAGAGAGTGCCGTATCTTCTTTTTGTTTTTAGTATTTGTTCCAGCATTAGGCGTAGCGTTCATGAACTGCCGGGACTAATCCATTGTGGATTTATTTTTGCGCTCAGCATGCTGGAGATCATTTGGCTTCTGCCTTTGCCCCCCATCCTATCAGTTTTGCAAAAAAACCCTTCCTCTTTCTGGTTCCGCTTTCCTGGACATCGCCGGCTTTCAGAGTGTAGACTCTTGCGATCTGGTCTATCGCAGCTGCAAAAGGAGAACCTCTGTCTATAAGATATACGGGCTTCTGCTTCGCAAGGCTCTCCGGAACTATCTTGTCCTCAGGAACCGTTACGAAGGTTACGTCCCCGAACAGCCTTTCAGTATCCTCTTTGCTCATCTCATATTTGCTGTATCCTGCCCTGTTGATAACAAGCCTGCGTGGAACCTTTAGCTTCTCGCAGTATGATGCGAGCTTGGCGCTGCTTGCTATCGAAGGCGAGTCAGGAGTAGCGACTATTATCACATCGTTAAGGTACCTTGCTATCGTGTTTGGGAACATTCCCGGCTTGGTATCCAGTATTATGAAATCATAATTCTGTTTTGCCAGTTGTGCATAGAACTTTACCAGCTGGTCAGGCTTGAATATTGTTGCTTCGTCAGCAGGGGATCCCAGGATTATGGAAAGGTCCATGTTCTGGTAGACAAAGAGGGAATTTTCCAGTTCGGCCTTTCCCGTAACTATCTCCTTGAAGCCATTGCCTACGCCCTTTATGCCAAGATGCTCCATTATGCTGAATGAATCGACGTCCGTGTCAACTAGAAGAACCCTGTAATCCTGGTATGTAAGCGCAGCTGCGAGGTTTATCGCCACGGTTGTCTTGCCAACGCCTCCCTTCTGCGAGGCTACCATAATTATGAATGGTTTCTTGTCCATATAACCAGTATTAAATTTCTAATAAGCATTAATAAACATATGCGTGGTTCTTCGGTGTCATAAGGCAACGTTATAATATCTTTCAAGAACATAGATGATCCGTTGGTAATTTATGATAGTGATAGTAGCATCTGAGAATGCAGTAAAGGTATCCGCAGTTAGGGAGGTGTTTGCGGATTATCCGGCATTGAAGGATGCTGAGATTATCGGCTTGGCAGTAGCTACCGGAGTATCGGAACAGCCCAAGTCCCTCGAAGAGACGGTGCAGGGGGCGGTTAACAGGGCAGAAGCTGCTTTCAGGAATTGCGATTACAGCATAGGCATAGAGTCCGGTCTTATGCAGGTTCCGCACACAAAAACGGGCAACATGGACTTCTGCGCGTGCTCGATATACGATGGCAAGGAGCACAGCATAGGCCTGTCGTGCGCGTTTGAGTTCCCTAAAAAGGTTACGGAGATGATAGAGAATGAAGGCATAACGGCAAGTGAAGCCTTTTACAAGTCCGGGCTTACCGGCAACAAGAACATAGGCTCTGCCGAAGGTGCGATAGGGATACTTACAAATGGAAGAGTGACAAGGAAGGATTACACTAAGCAGGCGGTGCATATGGCCGTCCTGCACCTTGAGAACAGGGATCTTTACTGAACAGACATAATTTATTAAGGTAATTTGCGCGTATTATCTTGCGGTCTTATGATGAAGGTATTCTTAGTCAGGCACGGGCACAGCGTGCTCAATGGAAAAGGGATATACCAGCCACCTGACACAAAGCTTTCCGAGAACGGTATAAGGCAGGCTGAAGCGATAGCCGAGCGTCTTGTAGGAGTAAAGATAGATACGGTACTTGCAAGCCGGTACGAGCGTGCGATGCACACTGCAAGGATAATCTCGAAGAGGATAGATAGGCCCATCGTTTACACGAAGCTCCTCAATGAATTCAAGAACCCTTCGGAATTGGAGGGCAAGGCCCATGAAGCCGCCTATTCGTTAAAGATAGAAAACTCCATCATTGAGCATCTTGGGGATCCGAAATGGCATCATTCTGATGAGGAGAACGTGTATGACAGGATAGAGAGGGGCAAAAAGGTTGTTGAGTATATACAGAACAGGAAGGAGGAGCATGTACTTGTCTGCACCCATAGCGGCATGATAAGAATGATACTTGCAGTTGGCCTGTTCGGGGACTCTCTTGACCATGAAAGCTTCAGGAAGGTGATAAGCTTCATGCGGACAGAAAACACTGGCATAACGGAGTGCGAGATAAGCAGCGGAGGCAAGTGGCGCCTCATTACCTTCAATGACTTCGTCCACTTAAAATGATTTTAATTCCTTTCACCGCATTATTATCCGGCGATCAGTTTGGTTGACATCAATAAGGAGAATAGGAAGAGCCTTGAGAAGGCAGAGTTCTACAAGCGCATGCTTGACAGGCTTGCATACGTCTCTTTGGTTGCAGATGTATCCATAGCGATAGCTACCCTCATCTCGCTTAATGCTTTCTCGTCTGACATAACGTATGCGATAAAATGGCTGAATTACGGACTGACGCTCATAGTGATAATAACGGTGATCGTCTTTGTACTATTCGCATTCGTGTCGAATTACCATAAAAAGATAGTCAGGCTTATACGCAATACAGGGGAACATGCGGTAAAATCAGTGAAGAAGGGAATCGGACAGTAGGATGCAGTAACTCAAAGGCCGAACTCCTTCTTTATCTTGCTTAGTTTTGGCCTTATCACAAGCATGCAGTAAGGCTGCAGCGGGTTGTTCTTGTAGTAGTCCTTGTGGTAGTCCTCTGCAGGGTAGAATTTATCCAGCTTTTTCACCTCGGTGACTATCGGCTTCTCATGCTCCTTCTGCTCCTCAAGCATGCGCCTCTCTATTATCTCCTTCTGCTCCTGATCATTGTAGAATATCGCAGACCTGTACTGCGATCCCGAGTCTGCGCCCTGCTTGTCCTTCGAAGTGGGGTCGTGCATGCTGAAGAATATCTCCAGTATCTTATCGAGGCTTATGATTTTCGGATCGTACTCTACAAGCGCAACCTCTATATGGCCCGTATGCCCATGGCATACCTGCCCGTACGTGGGATTCGGCACATTCCCGCCAGTATAGCCTACAGTTATGTCTTTTATCCCTGGGAACATCTTCAGTACGGCTTCGGTGCACCAGAAGCATCCTGCACCCAATACTATCGAGTCGTCTGCCATTTTACCACTGATAAAATCTTTATTGTCGGCTCACTTGTGCTTTTTTACATGTGCCTTAACATTGGAGGAACTTCCTGGAGAATGATGCGAACTTCCGGACCTGTCCTCCTTGCCCCTGACCAGTGAAGTGACTCCGGCAAGCGCAAGCACGACTATCAGGGCTATGAATGCGTAGTGCATCCCCGTTATGAAAGAGCCTGCTACGCTTCCCGATATCGTAGAGGCTCCAACGAATATCTCGAATGCCTGCGAACTTGGTATCGAGAATGCGGCCACTACGAAGACTATTATGAAGCTGCCCATCATCCCCATTGTCGAGAAGAGTCTCGATAGGCCTGATGCTATGCCGAACCTGCTCGGATCGGCATGCGCCATTACCGCGCTGCTGTTTGCAGGCCAGAACATGGCGCCGCCCACTCCCATTATCAGAGAGCCCAGTATGACGTAATATATTGTAGTATTCTGCGCAAGGAAGAGATAGACTATGACTCCGAGGAGCTGCAGCAGTATGCCAAGCGTCGCCACTATCCTTGCACCTTGCCTGTCTGAGAGCCTGCCCATGTACGGGGCTATTATCCCGCTTACCACATATCCGGGTACGAGAAGCAGCGAGGCATAGAACGGGGTGAAGCCCCTGACTCCCTGCAGATACATTATCAGCATGAAGACCACACCGAGGAATCCCAGTCCCTGGAGGAAAGCTGCGAGTATTGAATTCCTGAATACCTTGTTGTCGAACATGTCGAAAGGTATTGTCGGACTCTCCGCCCTTTTCTCTATGAGGTAGAAGATTGCAAGAAGGAGAATGCCTGCAGCTACGAACGCCTCGTTGATTAATGTTACGCCGGTCGAGGCGAATCCTATTCCGCCGTATAGCATTGATGAGAGCGAAAGTGCAAGAGCAGCCATTCCCGATATGTCAAGCTTTGCGTTGAAGAGCTGCTTGTCCTGTATGTACCTGACAGCAAGGACAAGCGCTATGATGCCTATCGGAACGTTGATGAAGAAGATGTACTGCCAGCCTATGAATGTGGTTATCACCCCGCCGAGGACTATCCCGAGAATCGAACCTACGTTGTAGGCCATTGCGGTGAAGCCGAATGCCCTGCCTATCCTCTGCCTTTCAAAGGTATCGGCTATTATGGCTCCGCTTGTGGCAGAGACCATTGCGCCTCCGAGCCCCTGCACCGCCCTGAATATTATCAGCAGGACGTCTGTCGGGGCTATCCCGCAAAGGAATGATGATATCGTGAATACAAGGAGTCCTGCAATGAATATCCTGCTCCTGCCGAAAATGTCCCCTATCTTCCCGAACTGCGTCGTAGCTACCGCCCCTATGAGCATGTATATCAGTATTACCCAGATTATCGTTGCCAGGTTGGAATGCAGCGATGAGACTATTGCCGGAAATGCAAGCAGCACTATGGTCGAATCTATGGAGAACATCAGCACAGATACGAGTATTACCCCGAGTATTATGTTTTCATGTACAGGTTTTCTTTCAGACATATTATCATTGCCCAGAATATGCATTGTCGGATATAACCAGGTAATACATAGGATAGCCTATTTATATAGCCACTGCTTGCCGCGCTTTTTCGCAGAATCGGGGATGAATTTCATGGAAATGGAGTTAACGCAGTATCTGGTGTTCCTTTCGGTGAGGCCCTCTCCAAGAAAGACATGTCCCAGATGTGCACCGCATCTTGCGCACTCTATCTCGGTCCTCCTGCCATCAGGATCATCCAGCCTCTTTACAGAACCTGGAATCTCCTTGTCGAATGCAGGCCATCCGCAGTGTGCATCAAACTTGTCATCAGAACTGTAAAGGGGCGCTTCGCATCTCCTGCAGACATATGTGCCCTTCTCGAAGAAGCCATCGTACTCCCCGGTGAATGGATGCTCCGTGCCTTTGTGCACTATTACCTTCTCCTCCTCTTTTGTCAGTTTGTTGAGTTTCATGTTATCACCTAAGTCTGATACTGCTCTGCTTTACATTGCCGCTTCCATCAAACATGAACGATGCTTCTACATATTTGCCGTTCAGTGCGTCTGAAAGCCAGAATCTGTCATCGGACCACATCTGGTCAAACGGAATCTCGTTTATGCCGAACCATCTTGGACTCATCTCATCGCTCTCGCTCGGAGAGCCTTTCCAGGAATCCGCAGTGTATACGTTGACCTCCTGGTCGAAGCTGCGGTCTTGCGCTTCGCTGAAGTAGAATTTTATGACTCCGATTTTCTTGAAAGATATGAGGTCCACGCCTATCTCCTCCTTCGTCTCCCTTACGAGGGCCTGCTCGACCGATTCACCTTTGTCGAGTTTGCCTCCCACGCCATTCCATTTGCCTGTTCCGAAGCCCCGTTTTTTCATTGCAAGGAGGACCATACCCTTCTCTTCATCGATAAGGTAGCATAGCGTCACCTTCCTTGGATAAGGGTAATCCCTTTCGTAATCCGCAAGGGTGTTAAGCGCCATGTGCTAATTGCACATTTAAGCTTAATATTATTATGCAGGTGTAGCATGGTTGCACTTGGAGCAGTATGCCTCCTCCCTCTTAGTAGTGGAGTTATACTCTGAAGCACGCCATAGCTCTTTGCAGTAGCAGCTGCACCCTATCATCGTTTGACAGACTTTGCACATTTGATCGCCTCTACTATTATACATAATGCTTTTATAAAATTCGCTGTGTAAAACAAATACGTTGAAGTGATATCGTGCTTAGAGTGGAATACATCAAGGAGATGAATCTGCAGGCAGGGAGCAGGGCAAGAATAGGCGGCCGTATAGTGAAGGTAAACGACCTGAAGATCGCAAAATTCATCTGGGTAAGGGACATTACGGGTTCGGTGCAGGTAACTGTCCTTAAGAACGGCATTGACCCTGAGCTTGGTAAGATAGCAGAGCAGCTCGCACCTAATGATTTCGTGATTGTCGAAGGAACCGTGCCTAAGGAGATAAAGACGGCGCTCGGCAGGGAACTTCTGCCTACAAAGATAGAGATAGTGAGCAAGACACAGGGGCCATCCCCTATAGACATAGAGGGTGTTAATGAGAGCAGCGTGGACAAGAGGCTGAGCTGGAGGGCGCTTGACCTCAGGAACCAGAAGAATACCGCAGTCTTCCTCGTGCAGTCTAAGCTCATGGAGGGCATGCAGAGGTATTTCTATTCTCAGAGGTTCATGCAGACCTTCACCCCCAGCCTGATGGGCAGCTCTTCGGAAGGCGGCTCTGAGGTCTTCCAGCTCAAGCACTTCGGGAAGAACGCCTTCCTGAGGCAGGATCCCCAGCTCCACAGGCAGCTGCTTATGGTAGCTGGCTTCGAGCGCGTCTATGAGATAGGGCCGAGCTGGCGCGCCGAGCTGAGCAATACGCCGATGCACCTTACCGAGCACAGGACCTGCGCAGCCGAGATGTCATACATAGAGAGCGAGAAGGACGTTATGGAGCTTGAGGAGGGGCTGATAAAGAGCGCTATGAAGACAGTAGCGGAAGAGTGCAAGGAGGAACTTGCGCTCTTCGGAGCCACTATGGAGATACCTGAGCACTTCCCGGTCCTTGAATTCCCGGGAGTATATGATATACTTGAGGAGCTTGGCTTCAAGCCCAAGCGCGGGGAAGAGGACTACAACAAGCAGGGGGAGGCTGCCCTTGGAAAGTATGTGAAAGAGAGGTACCATTCAGACTTCTTCTTTGTCAACAGGTTCCCGTATGCGATAAAGCCCTTCTATGTGATGCGTTTTGATGATGAGCCGCAGTGGGCAAGGAGCGTAGACCTTATGTACCGCGGACTTGAGATAAGCAGCGGAGGGCAGAGGGAGCATAGGCATGAGAAGATAATAGAACAGGCAAAGGGGAAGGGCCTGAATGTGGATAATCTGAAGTGGTTCACCGAATACTTCAGGTACGGGGCGCCTACGCATGGAGGATTCAGCATAGGGATAGAGAGGCTTACCATGAAGATCCTCGGCATGCAGAACATACGCGAAGCGACATTATTCCCAAGGACGCCGGATCTTCTTGTACCATGATATGCTTTACGGCAGCAAGGGAATCCCTCCATATACCATTAGTAGTGTTTGTCATAGTCAGCCTTATATCATTATACGCATAGCTTCTATCGGGTAATAGGGTGAGGGTAAATGGCAAGATTTACGAATGGGGAGAGTGTACAGGATTCGCGGGATATAGAGGTCGCTATAAAGGAAGCGACGCAGTTCCTGCCAAAGAATTTTACAACAACGCACCAGCATAGCAAAAGATGCTACAGGGTATTGCAGCACATACTCTATGGCAACGAGGTAACCGTAATAGAGGCGAAGCAGAGTCGCCTGAAGTCAATATCCCCTACAAGAATAGTGGCTACGAACCAGCGTATAATAGTCGTGAAACCCTCTTTCTGGTCATTATGGATGGGTTATAATCTCTTCACTCCAACAAGGTATGAGGTCATACCTTACAGCAATGTTGCAAACATATCCTTGCTTACAGGCATGTCCTTCTCAAGCCTCTCCATATTCCTTACGACAGGATCGCAGAACCTTGACGGGGAGATTGCAGGCCTTAAGACAGGAGACGCAAAGGCGATGTTCGTATTTTTGGAGAAGATGACCGAATCTTTGAGGAAGCAGGGGAGAGAGCCGGCAGTTGCACATATGCAGAGCGCGAAGAAGGCCGGGAATGACGTAAACCTTAATGTGGCAAAGGAACTGGTAAGGTACAGGGGCTCGAAATTCGTATGGCTAGGCACGGAGAACGTTGAATATGCGGCGCATATGCTGAATACTGATAAGAACCTGGTTGTAAAGATGGAGATGGGGGAGATAGCGATGATGGATAAAACAGGTGCTGGCAGTCTTGAAGGAAGCATACTTGTATACTACAACGACCATTTCGCCTACCATGTATCAGACTACATACGCGAGACGCACGGGGTTGGCACCTATGTTCTTAACGGAGGAATAGGACATTATGGGAAGGATGGCGGAAAGACGGATGGCACGTCTCCCAGAAACCCGGCCAGAAGGCAGTAGATGGCAAATCAGGGCATGGGATATGCTGAGTAGTTTTTAATCGCGAGTCTGACCATAAACGCATTCTGATCATCCTTCCTTACTCTTATCGCCTATGATTATTACCTCTCCGTCGCGTAGTGTTTTGAACAGGATCTTGTTTTTAATGCAGTATTCCACAGTTTTATCCACAAGTTTTGTTTCAGGATGGTCGGATTTATAATGGGGGATTATGCAATAGTCCAATACATTCAGGCCTTGCCACATGACCTTTGACTTTTTGCCGTATGGCCTCTGTTTCTTGTTGTCAACCAGCTCAAGACCATGCAGGGTCGGTGCCAGGATACATATTCCTGCACTATAGCCACCATACAATACATCTTTTTTATTAAGCAGCTGCTTGAAGATTTTGTCAAATCCGCTGAGAGCCATCGCTTGCCTCAATACAAATGTATTCCCTCCCCTTACCCAGATTACGCCGAATGCAGATAACTTTTTGGATAGTTCCTTTTGCTTTCCAAAATATTTGCGCAGGTCGATAAGTTCAACTTCAAGGCCCAGCTCTGTCAATTGGGCAATATCCTTTCTTTTGCTCTCTTCACTCCTTTCCAGATCAGGGTATCCGTCCAGTGCATTGGGAATGTATGCGGTTTTCCTGTTTTTTGGGAGCATTTTCTTTAGCCTGTTAACCTTATTCCCAATTTTATACGAAGAAAGGTAAAATTTCATATCCATTACTACAGCATATGATTGCTATAAATTATCGCCAAGTTCGGTATATTTTTTATTATTCCCTCTTGCCTTTTCCACAGGATATTTCTTGGCATTTTTTGCCATTTTATTCTCAAATGCTTTTGCAAGGTCTATGTCGCACTTGTCTGCAAGCATTACCGTTCCCCACAACACATCTGCCATCTCATCTTCCAGATCCTCTCTTTTTTTACTTTTCAGAAGCTCCTCTACTTCTTTTTCTGTCTTGAATATGAAATGCTCTGAGACCTCTGCAGCTTCTATGGAGATATCCATGGCAAGGTCCTTAAATTGGTGGAACTTGTCCCAATCCCTTTCTGCATTGAATCTGCTTACGTGCTCTTTAAGCTCTTTCAAAGTCGTTTCTTCGTCTTTCATGATGCCACCAGTCTTTTATAGATGTATAATAACTAGTAAATTAAACTATTGTTTGATATGAATAATAGGGACTATTCGCTAAGTGGTCGATCTAATGCCGTACCTTAACAACATAGCTGTTTTAGATGTTGAGACGACCGGGGTAAACCCGGAGAGATGCGCCATACTCAGCATAGGCATTGTCTCTTACGGAGAGAAGCTCGACGAGTTCTACAGGGAGTACTATCCGTTCGATGGGGCGGAGGTCGTGGAGGAGAGCATGAGGGTAAACGGGCTGGATATTGATAATATCGAAAGGGGCCGCGTTAACGATCCGGAGAACGTTGTTGATGACGTCAGGTCATTTCTGAAAAGCAACAGGTGCAACGTAACGGCAGGGCAGAACCCATCCTTTGATAGGAACTTCGTAAATGCATATGCCGAGAGGTACGTCAGTGACTTCAGGCTGCCAATATGGATGCTTGACATGCATTCTGCATGCATGGCATACATGCTCGAGAAAGGCATAGACATTCCGAGAAAACCTGACGGCGGCCTTTTCCTTAGCGCTGATAAGATATTCGAGTTTGCAGGCCTGGGTGCGGAGCCCAAGCCGCATAATGCACTGAACGGCGCAAGGTACGAGTTTGAGGCGCTGTGCAGGATAATCTACGGGAAAAGCGTTCTGCCGCAGTTTCGCGACAGGCCAGTACCTGAAGAGCTCGTCAAGTAACTGTTGATAACTAGGTTTTGCTTGTTTTCTTGGCAATTACTAATATGTGTCTGCTGCTGCACCAAAATTCACAAGGTTAGTATCTCCTTAGGTACCCAATCCTTGGAATACCCAAGGAGGTATTTCAGACTTATTTCTATTTGAGTTAATTACTTTTGAATAACGAAAAAGAAAAGCAATATCGACGTGTTGTTATGTCATTAACTGAAAACAAATTTGTAAAATATAGAGATACATTCTTTGGTATCTCACCCAACACAAGTGGGCATGTTCGTATTTACAAAATAGATGAATGGGGCAGGAACATACCTTTAGGCTGGTTGAATGTAGCAGATATGCCAGATGAGGTTATCACGCTGGTCAAAGAGCAGCGACCTTGGGCTGCTCAAAAACTGCAAGCTGTAATCAACAGGAAAAAGGGGACAGAATGACAGAAGAAGCAAAATTGAAAGAATGGGCACACTCATTAGAATACGCTGCAGGGGTTCTAGATATAGGAAAGAACTCAATGATAAGAATGGAGATGGAAGAGATAGCAAGGATGACCAAGGCAGAGGCAAGCAAATTTGAAGACCACATATTGGTATTTTATGATGGTAACTTTTCCCAGCACATATCAGATTATCTTAAAGAAAGACATGGGGTGCACACGTATGTCCTTTTAGGAGGCATAGGCCAGTATGAGCAGGAGAGCAAGTGACTAATTATTCAGTAAATCAGCAGGTTTAAGTATCACAATTGCAGGCAGTAATATGATAATATGTTAGAGGTGAAAAGGCCTACTTTAGAATTAAACCTGAACCTGCTCAGGCATGGGGAGAGCGACTACAATACCACACCGCATGTCATAGGAGGCAGGTCCAACCATATTAAACTGACTGCAGGGGGAGAAGCACAGGCAAATGCATTAGGGGAGAGATTAAAGGATGAGAGTGTCCGATTTGACAAGGTATACACTTCACCTGCAATAAGGGCGATGAGAACCGCAGAGATTGCGTGCAATGCACTCGGACACACAGGCAATATAATAATCAGGGATGAACTACAGGAGCTATCACAGGGAGAGTGGGAAGGAAAGAGCAGGGCACTTATGTACACAGTGGCAGTGATACAGGAAATGAATGACACTCAGCCGTACTTTCGTGCACCTAAAGGGGAATCACAGGCCGAAGTTGAGGAAAGAATGGTAGACATAGTAAAGGAGTGGATAGCCTTGACCCAGAAACAGAATAAGAACCTTAGCGTAGGCGTATTTGGCCATGGATTGGCATTCAAGTGCCTGTTGAGAAATGTCTTAGGTTCACAGGCAAGGATGACACACAGGATAGCCATTACAAACTGCTCCATAACTGAGTTAAAATACAACTTAGACGGTGTTAACAAAGGATGGGAGGTGCTGAAAGTAAATGACCATAGCCATATACTGAAAATTGGCTATTCTGGAAACGCACTCCCAGAATATGCGTAAACAGGTGCAATTAACAAATATTTAAGTATTAGATTTAGGTAAACAATATGACAACTTATATGAAAATTCAGACTTCAGATAGGGAGTATAAATTAAACTACAAAGGCTATAAGATTCTGGAATATCTGGATACTGTTGGAGTAGGCACAGAAGAAGCGATAAGAACAGCAGTTAGGCAAGGGCATGCGTTCCAGACAATTCAGGGTTTGGAACGTGCAGGCTTGATAGAAAAGGAAGCAGACAGATATTCACTCACCATGGCTGGCAGCAATACTTATTCCAGTGCAAAAAAAATTGGAGGCTT
Organism: Microcaldota archaeon; assembly: GCA_021817505.1. GTDB lineage: Archaea > Micrarchaeota > Micrarchaeia > Micrarchaeales > CABMGC01 > JAKAUU01. The sequence continues at coordinate 22,005 of JAKAUU010000028.1, forward strand.
ACATAGGACACATGCAGAGAAGGATATAGAAAATGGGAAGATGTATATTCAGGAACTTGGCAAACTTGTAAGGGATTCTCCTAAAAAGGCTACAAAGTTGCTTGTTAGGCACATAGAAGAGATTGTGCAGTTAAGGAACGGCTATACTATGGGAGTTAACAATGCTAGCGAATCTGAACTCAATGCAATGCGCAAGGAGGCGCGTAGAAGGGTGCAGTCTTGCATCCGCAGCTTAAGGAGAGACAGGGATTAGACGTGTCTCAATCTATTAAAAGCCCAGAGAGTATTGAGTGCCAGTATTTGCTAATGATTATCTATTACTGCTGCTTTTGCGTAGTTTTTGGGTATAGGTCTCGCTAGCCAATTCGTTAAGCAGGTTCTTCCTTTCCATTATTATTTTATTTACTATCTTCTCCACAGATACCTTCATTTTATGCACTTTGATATAAGATTTACACACCTTATTGATTTATATACTTAAACCGCATAAATTAATTGATTATCATGGATGATATGCGTATTTTTAAAAGTGGGAGTTGGATTGTAGCTGAAATCCCTTCCCTGCATGTTGTTACTAGGGCAAAAAGCATGGCTGCATTAAAGAGAAATGTTAAGGAAGCAGTGGAAGTAGCAATAGAGAGTATGATGGCCTTAAAGTCAATGAAGATAGCCAAGACCAAGGACGAACAGAAACTTGCATATGCTTGATTCCGGTGAGTTGCGATGCCAAGGCTTGTCATAAAACCGGCAAAGCTTCTTGCAATATTGGTTAAATATTATAACTTCAAGCCGATAAGACAGAAGGGAAGTCATGTATTCGTAACTAATTTTGAACACTCTACTACAATACCAATGCATGGGGGAAATTTAGACCAAGGAACGTTGGGAGCGATCCTGAAACAAGCAGGCTTGACAAAAGATGACATTAAGAAGTATATTTAGGTAAGGACAACGGCTTAAGGTTAAAAGCCCTGAGAGGTTTGAAGGGCTAAACGCCTTAAACCTCTTGTCTGTGGGGGCTATGGTTTATCTATTTGTTTTGACTTCTTCCCAATGGTATGTTTTTGACATTTAAACACGGTAATTTTTACAAATAAAATGTGTGCGAGCGTTTGGTGGTTGATTTTAGATTATAGACCGTTTTGGATTATAGTATTTACTCTTGATAGAGTAGTATTAAACTCCTTATTGTTCTTTTTGATAATACTGAAAAAACGTAAATCCCATATAAGTAAACCCAACATATAGAAACGTAACTTTTCCATGTTTATCTTCCCATAACCACTTTGAAAGCTTTCCATAAACCCAAATTTGTCATTTTTATCGTACTTAGTAATGTCAGCATATATGTTTATCAGATCATAGGCAGGATCTCCGGATATTGCTTCTCCGGCATCTATTATGCCGTTAAGTTTGCCTTTATTCACGATGAAATTTTCAAATCTCAGATCGCCATGTAGTAATTTTGGTTTATTGAACTTTAGCAAATCGATTTTGCCATTATAGATTTTTTCTATGTTTGAGATTAATTCATTGTTTATAATCTTTTTATCTTTTAGAATATTCAAATGTTCATAAAAATCATTACCAATATGTTCTTTCCAGGTTTTAGCACTGCCTACCAATGGTTTTGAAAAATACCCATAACCGGTTGTTTTTATTTGGTGTATTTTCTTAATATTGGCCCCGATCTCACCCAATATCTCGGCCTTTTTATTATTAGGCAGTTTGGAATCTTTTAATGTGCTGCCATGCAGTCTTTCTTCTATTATAAAATGCTTATTAAAATCAGTAATCAGTACCTTTGGAACCGGGATAGACTTATCTGCAAGTTCTTTTAGTACCCAGGTTTCAGCAACTAATCTGTTAAAATCAGCTTTTTGAAATTTTAATACCAGATCTTGTGCATCAGTTTTGATAAGATAAATTTTGCCATTATATCCCTTTTTCATGTCTATGATTTCCTTAACATTGATTCTTAGTTTCTTTTTGCAGAGGTTTTTAATTAAAGAAGTTTGCATAAATCCACACTAATAATATTTTCCATTTACATTAACAAAACTTTGCCGAACAGATATGTGTCTGATATTATGCCTTTTCGAATTTCTCGATGTCTTTTATTGTTCTGCGTCTATTTGTTCCAGTATATTTCATATAACCGCTATCAAAACCTTTATTCCAGACTCTGATTACTCCTTTTGCATCCCATTCCTTGCCTTTCTTATTATAATTGTCATAGACCTGAATTCTATTTTAAAAAGAAGAATTAAAAATAACAGTGTTAAATCTTTCAAAAAATAAGCAAAAGCAAGCTGTACATGAATAAATCCAGCGTTTAAAACCATAGACCTGAAAATCTGAGTTTAAGAGTCTTAAGGTTAATAGCCCTAAGAGGGAATTGAACCCCCGACATCTTGTTTACAAAACAAGCGCTCTACCACTGAGCTACTAGGGCATGCTGAAAACGCAGCATTGCGTAAACTACCTCCTTGTTTAAAATATAAA
>JAKAUU010000034.1 GCA_021817505.1 Microcaldota archaeon
GAGCGCGTACGGCAGGCTGAGGAATACAATAAGAGCAGTTACAGGAATGGCTGAAATCATGACGCTGGCCGCGACAAGCGCGTATATCAGAAATATGAATACCTTGAACAGTACTCTTGCTTTGTCGATTCCCAATCTTACTGCCATTGTCTTCATGCCTGCTTTGATGTCGGGTTTTATGTCCCTTATGTTGTTCGATAGCATTATCAGAGCTACTGCAATCCCTACGACGAAAGATGCTGGCAGTGAACTGTACAGGAATGATCCGGTCTCAATATAACATGATGCACAGACCATCATAGGCCCGAATATTATGAACATGAGGAGCTCTCCCATGCCGTATCTCTTCAGATTGTGCTTGCCTGCAGTATAGAAGAAAGCACCGATGGCTCCCACAATGCCTAGCAGTATTATTAGGACTCCCCGAACCGTTGCGAGGTATATGCCGCATGCAAGGGCCATTATTAACAGCATAATAGAGACTAGTATTAACTTCTTCTCGTCTGCAGAGCCGGTGACCAGCGGGTGCCCGCGTTTTGTCACAGCCGCGTCCTCCTTGCTGTCGACCTTGTGCCTGAAGTCGAAGATATCGTTTGCTATATTTCCGAATGCATTCATTGAGAATGCACCTGCAAGCAGTACGAGATATAGGATAATCGATTGAGGGGTTGCGGATCCTGCGACGAATGCGGCGCCTACACTGACAGCCACGAAATCTACCTGAAAAGACCAGTATCTGGCTATATTTAGCCATTTTCCTATTGGCGATTTTGCATTTTTATCCATGTTCTACACACGAATTCGTTATTCTACTGCTTTTTACGCCTGCCGTTCAGCAGCTTCCAATAGACGATACCGCTGAGTATTATGAATCCTCCCCCTATCGCAAGAGGCAGGGATACGAATCCCGATATCGCTTCGGAGAGGAATCCGGCTGCGCCTGAGCTTGTCTGGGGCAGTTGTATGGAAGCGCCCATGGCGGCGCTTGCAGTGCCGTAATCATTAGCATGTATTCCGCCCATGTTAATCGCGTTCCTCATTGGTGCGCCTATCCCTATAAGTGCCGAATATGCGGCGTAGGTTATGCCTATCGCAGCTAATCCTGCAATAACGTTTGAATGCAAAAAGAGTATCGAGAATGCAAGAAGAATGAGCAGTGTTCCTTGGAATACTCTTGCGGCTGATGCGACCTTCAGAGTGTCTATTTTCCGCTTGTAGATGAGCCTTGGCACATAGGTTGAGGAAAGTGCTATCAGTATGTATCCCAGACCATAAACATAACCTATGTACTGTGAGGCTGCAGCAGAACTTAACGAGAAGGATTCCGCAACTATTGCAGGGAGTATCGGAAGCGCCAGGCCTAGGCCCAGGCCTGCAAGAATCTGCGAGGACATGACTTTAATAGTATAAGAGAGTGACTCGTGCTTAATTGATACATGTTTTTTCCTCTCGCGGCTTGCCTCCTTGACAAAGAAGAGGCATGCTAGAGAGATTAGGACAAGCAACGCGCTCAGTATGAACAGATATCTGTACGATAGTGTGTTTGCAATAAGCTCCGTTGTATTAGATTCTAGTATGGATGTTGCGATACCCTGAAAAACAAGGAGTAAGCCGCCGATTATTGCTGCTATTGATGCTACAGTCACTATCCTGCCAATTTTCTGGACCCTGGCCTTCTCCTCTTTCCAGTTGTTTGCTATGAGAGCCTGCTGGCCTGCGGAGAAAGAACCGCGCATGCCTCCCACACCGGTAACTCCAGCCAGCATTGCAGATATTATTATCACTGGCAGGCTTATGCTGCTGCCTATCATGAATGTGGATACTGCAAGACCGCAAAGGCCCGCTACGGGGAGCAACTCGGCCAGAATCATTGTCTTTGCGTATCCTATGCTGTCGCTTGCGACTCCGAATATGAATGAGACTAATGAGGTGAAGAATATTATTGCAAAGTAAGCAAGTCCTATGGATATTAGGCTTTGGTGCAGTACGAAGAGCAGATATAAGGGCAGGGCGAGGGTTACGAACGAGAGGGCTGCGCTCCTTAAAGCCCTTGAGGCAAGAAGATAACCGAACGAACGGTTTATTTCCTCTTTCGAATATTTCCTTTCTATAAAATCATCCGGTGAAAAATAAATGTGTTAAGATGCATTCTAACAGTTTTAGCATAGCCAATTATTAAATGCTCATTTTATGAGGCTATGGGAATGGTTAATAATTTGTTACTATCGAATTCTATCAGGCTGGTTTATTGGTGTATGATTGGCAGAATTAACAAGATCCGTTACCCTCCTTCAGGCGGTGATGATTAACCTTGGTGCGATAATAGGCGCCGGAATCTTCGTAATAATAGGCATAGCAATAGGAGTAGCTGGCCCTTCAGTAGTGTTGTCCATAGTCATATCTGGAATTATAGCGATGCTTACGGGTCTCAATTTTGCAGAGATCGCAAGGCACGTGGCTAAGGAGGGCGGCGTCTATGAATATGCGAAGAGCTCTTTCAGACCGTTTGCAGGATTCATAGGCGGATGGCTCTGGACCTTCGGGAATATAATAGCCATATCTGCCGTGTCGCTGAGTTTCGGAGGCTATGCGGATAAATTACTTTCATTGAGCATAGATCCGCTATATTTTGCTCTGGCATCGATTGCTGCGTTCGCAGGCGTTAATCTTCTCGGGATAAAGAACTCTGCTAAGACGATAACAGTATTCGTTGTGATAAACATAGTTGTGCTTGTCTTTTTCGTAGTTGCAGGATTGTTCAGCTTCAATGCGGCAAACATCTCCAACTTCATGCCTAACGGCATGACAGGGACACTGGCAGGGGCGGCGATAATCTTCTTTGCATTTACAGGTTTCTCAAGGATCACAACTATAAGCGATGAGGTGAAGGATCCTGAAAAGACCATACCTAGGGCGATAATAATATCGATAGTAATATCGGTGTTTCTATATGCTGCAGTTGCCCTTGTCGCAGTAGGGATGGTACCTTATACAGTACTTGCGAAGTCAAGCGCCCCTCTTTCAACAGCTGCGCAGAGCCTGAACGTCAGCCTGCTTCTGATAGTGATAGCAATAGGTGGAGTTACTGCAACCTCTGGCGTAATACTCACGGGCATACTCGGCACCTCGAGGGTCTTCTTTGCAATGGGCAGGGACAGTGAGCTGCCAAAACCTCTCGCATACATAGACAGATTTGCCACCCCCTCTACTGCGATAATCACGTCCTCTCTGCTCGCCGTCTTCTTCCTGCTCTTCGTCTCTTTCGGAGCTATAGTGGATTCGTCAAACGCTGCCGTGCTCAGCTCCTATTTCATAATAAACATCTCTGCAATCTACCTTTATTTCAGGCTGAAGAAGGAAAAGCAGCAGGAGAAGCGCTATATGCCTTTTGTCTCTGTTGCAGGTATGCTAAGCATACTCCTTCTTGTCTCATATCTTGATATTGCAAGTCTTGAGATAGTCTTTGGCATAGCTATCCTAGGGACCGCATATTACATTGCTAAGAATGCAAAGATAATGGAAAATGTGAAGTGGGGCAGGCACAAGACTGTACCACAGAGCAGCGTTGTCAGAGCATTCGGTGATTCAAGGGCTGAGGTAAAGAAGTAAATAGGTATATGCGCGCAAATAAAGGAGGTAAATGATGGCAGAGGGTTATTTGTGATAGATTTGCTCCCATCGGGATTTGAACCCGAGTTGCAGGGTTGAAAGCCCCGCGTCCTTGGCCGGACTAGACGATAGGAGCGCGCTTAATATCTATCTGAAAAGCTATTTTAATCCTTGTTGATTATTAATAGCAGTGATTCCTTGATAATATGCATTGAGGGAATAGACGGCTCTGGCAAAGCCACGCAGTCTGAGCTGCTTGCAGAGAGCCTCAAGGCAAGCGGAAAGGAGGTCCTTTTGCTATCTTATCCTGATTACAAATCCGAATCTGGAAAACGCATAAGAGAGTATCTGCATAGTAAAGAGAGTATGCCTGAAGTGAAGCAGCTCTTCAAGATGTACATAGATGATATAGCGAAGGATTCTGAAAAGATACGTGAAGCCGGTAAGAACGGGATTGTGGTGCTTGACAGATATTACATGTCAACCGTCGCGTATCAGTGTGCGCAGGGATTCGGCTATGCCAAGGCCAAAGAGACAATAAATGCGATGCGACTGCCTAAACCCGATTTGATAATTTACCTTAATATCTCACCGCAGGATTCTGCAGTTAGGAAGATGAAGGAGGGAGAGATACTTGACAGGCATGAAAGGAATATGGATCTTCTCAGAGGTGTGGGGAGGGAGTATGAAAGGGAGATGTCGGATGGCTTCCCGATAAAGAGATGGGTTGAGATTAGCGCGATAAGGAGCAAAGACGACATACATCACCTGATAATGAAAGAGGTTGGGAAGGTTTCGGCAAAGACCGAGAGTCGCAAGAAGATAAAATGATGATTAAGTGATTGAATGATACTGTCAGACTACGATTTGGATAACATAATAAGGGCGAAGAGGCTCGTCATAGACCCTTTTGAGAAGGATACGATACGTGAGAATGGGGTCGATCTGCGTCTATCTGATGAGATCGCGATCAGGAATCCTAAACTCACAAAAGATATGGTATTTGACCCTACTAACGAGAAGCATCTCAAGGATGAGTATATACTCAAGAAGGGCAGTGAGATGGTAATACCTGCGCATTCCATGGTGCTCATGTCCACTAAGGAGTATATAGACATGCCGAACAATCTCATGGGTTTCGTTGAGATAAGAAGCACCTGGGCAAGGCACGGACTTTCCATGCCTCCGACGATAATAGATGCGGGTTTCAAAGGGACTGTGACTCTCGAGGTTATCAACAATGCGCCTCACGCAATACTGCTTAAGAAGGATATGCGATTTGCGCATGTCATATTCGCAACTACCCTGAATGAGGTTACAAACTCGTATAAGGGCAAGTACCTTGAACAGCGCGGAATAAAGTTCCCGAAGCTGATAAAGGAATGATCCGGTCTTTTGAACGGAGCATCTTGGATGAGAGATAGAAAAAATAGGAAGAGAAAATTAAAATAAAAAGGGAATGAAAAGAGATTGTTATCTGTAAAGATCTTCCTGCTCCTCCCTTGTTGCATCGTTTGCTGCCTGAGCCGCTGAGCCTACCAGAACTACGTCTCCGACGTTCTTTACATTCTTGTAGAGTATGCTCTTCTTCTTCAGGGCAGACTTTACGTCACTCTTCAGGTTCTTCCACGGTGACATCAGCAGTCTGCTTACCTCCCCCTTCTCAAGGTCCAATATTACATCCTGGACCTCTCCGAGGTACTGCCCGTTGTCGCTGTATATATCCATTCTGTATATTTCAGATATTCTCATCCAATCGCCTTGATATATAGAAATATAGAGAATTTATAAATCTTGTTAAATTTCGGGGTTACTGGAAGCGTATCATGGCTGCATCCAGTCTATCTCATAATAATCGTTTTTGCTGCCTTTGAGCCTTATCTGCCTGACTTTGTAATATGTCACGGCAGTCTCCCTGTCAGCTATAGCAAGTATCAGCTCCAGCCCTTTCGCTCCTGCGCTCTTTATCGCTCCGGATATCTCGCTTCCGCCGATATGCTCATCCTCGCTAAGGGAGAGCATTGCATACCTCGGGGCTCCGTTTGAAGGGTTCTCCGCTTCGCCGCTTCTTCTGTGATATAGCAGATAGTCTATCTCCACCTTGTTCCTCCGCGCGCTTCCGGGGATCGCAAGTATGAAGGTCTTCCTGACGGAATGCGCCACCCTTATAGCCCTGGCCCATTCGGATATGAGCATCTTTGCATCCTTTGGAAATACCTGTATGACGTGCTTGGAATGGGTCCAGCCGTTCGTAGTATTTGTCGGCTTTGCCCCTGGAAAATAGACGCGGAAATGAGTGCCGAATTTAAAACCGGTCTTTATGACATAGCCCTTCTCCCTCCAGTCCTTGTAAACCGAGTAGAGTTTTTTGAAGTCCTTCCTGCTTGCAGTTCCTCTCTTTATCAGCTCTGATGTGCCGGCATTCCTTATCCTTATTGCCTTCTTCTCCGTTAGGAGCAGGGCCTCGAATATATCCATCTTGTTGAGCTTGCCCCTCTCAGAAGCTTTATAGGAGCCGTACTGGCCTATCCAGTAATTCTCATACAGAGACCTTCCCTTCTCCTGATCATCAAGTATTGTGATCAAATCTGCATTGAAGAACGTGCCTGTCAGCCCTCGGTACCTTACTGCGATGCTCCCTTTCGGATACTCCTTTATTTTTGCATTTATTCTTTTCATGTGCTTGAATGATGGTTCTTTTATTATCAGTCCTCGGTCCCTCCAGTCCTTGTACGTTAGATAGCGGGCCATGAACTTGCGGTTGTTGCAGAAACGCGCGGCGATTTCATTGAAAGATAGGCTTTTTCCTGCCTTTGTGCACTCGGCATTCCTCAGCTCCATTATGTAAAGGGTTTCTTCCTTTGAGAGCAGGAGCTCTCCGCGCTCCTGCTTGCCGAAATATCCTTTCCTGAGTATGTCCTTTGTGGATTGATCCTTTACCAAGAACCTGTCTGCCGAGGGATTTTCTATTTTTAGCATTTATCCACGGTAGCATATGCTTGGTAAGGTTTATGTGCATTTCCTTGCATAATATCTTGTCTGGCGAGATTGATGGCGACCGGTGCGCTTGACCTTAGGACTATACAGAAGATGAATAAGGAGGAGCAGTTTAGGGAGAGGATACAGAAAATAAAGTACACCATCTTCCTTCTGATACTCTTTAGCCTAATCATATTCATGGCGATAGCAGTACTTGCGGTATTGAACGAGGGCTTGAGCGCTTTCGTAGGAAGCCTGTTGAAGGTGAATCTCCTTTATCTGGGGCTGGCCCTGCTTTCCGTCTTTGCAAGCTATGTCATAAGGTTCCCGAAATGGCATATCTACCTTAACAAGCTGAAGGTGAAGCTCAACCTTAAGACGAGCTTCATAATCTACATGTCCATGTACTCCATGGACATAACTCCCGGGAGATGGGGAAGGGCGGTGGTCTCGTTCACCATAAACAGGATAACCGGGGCGAAGTTCGGAAGGACCTTCCCGGCCGTAGTGGCGGATAACTTCACCGATTTCGTGGGATTTGCCATAGTTGCGATAGTTGTCGTCTTCTTCGTCAATAAGTATGTTGGTCTCTCAGTATTGCTCATAGTGCTTATGCTCATACCTTTCATCTTTCTGTATATGGAGAAGCCTTTCAAGTACTTAAAATCAAAGCTCGACTGGGTAAAGCAGTTGAACAGCTTCTTTGCCGTAGGCCAGATGTATTTCAGGAGAAAGCGCATGCTTGACAGGAAATCGTACATATACTCGCTGATAGTTACGGTGCCTTCGGTCGTACTCCTCGGGCTGGCGCTTTACTTTGTGATACTGGGTTTTGGGGTAAAATTAAGCATCGCTTACCTCCCTACTGTGATATTCGTCTACTGTTTTGCTACGATCCTCGGAATGGTGACAGGAGTGCCTGGGACTCTTGGGATCACGGACGCTGCCCTTCTTACGTATCTTACGGCCCTGCTGCCCATAGATTTCGGGCTTGTAGCCGGGATAACCATAGTCTTTAGGATAGTGACGATATGGTTTGTTGAACTGATGGGATTTGGCAGTCTTGCCTTTACCTTCAAGTACTGGAAGTAGAGTGCATCTCAACTGCGCGTTTCTCAGCGAAGCTCATGTTTGAAGGGATTATCAGGCATGCCGACCTTATGCCATGGTTCTTCGAAAGAGCAGCTATCTCTTTTAGTTTCGCATATGCTATGAACTGCTCTTTCCTACCTATATCTGCCATGAATATGGCCATTGTCTCTTCGGTTACGGTGTTGCTTCCCGCGTTTAGCAGGGTCGGTATGGCCTCCTCTGCCCCTATTGAGCTGCCCTTTTCAGGCGTGACATCGAACAGGACAAGAGTATGCTGGCCGTTGCCGAGATTCTTCCTTATCACGTCCACGAATGAGGTGGGCTTGTACCTCTCTGAGATTCTTGGTATGGTGGCGGTAGGACCGAACTTGTATATGTCAAGGCCGCTCTCGCCTATCGCAGCTGTGAAGATTGATGGGGCATGTATTATCTCAATCTCTATCCCTTGCGATGCCGCCTCTTCAAGTATTATGTGGTGGGTGGTTGCAACAAGAGCGTCTCCTGGGAAGAGTATTGCCATATTGCTCCCCTTTGCCATTGAAACCGTCTTTTTGATGTGGTCTTCAAGATCTGCCCGCTGTATTTTGATAGGTTCCTTGCCTGAGATGGTTGCTATCTTATGGATGTAATCAGGAGTTATGCTCGCCGTGTATTCTTCATAGAGTATCTTATCGGCTTTTTTAAGGCGTTCGACTGCCTTGAGCGTCAGATCATCGATATCCAGGCCCAAGCCTATCATGTAGAGCATATGATTACCTTTGAATATTAGGGATCTTGCAGGCTTTTGCGGGAGTCAGCCGGCTATGCCGTTAGGGGTTATCTTTATCACGGCTTCGCCTTCAGGCATGTTGGGCGAATCGACAAGCTTCACTATGCGCTTCTCCTCTTTTGACTTCCTCATGTAGAGCCTTGTGGTAGCAGCATGTGCCACTATATTCCCGCCTACTGGCGTAGTAGGATCTCCGAAGAGTATTCCAGGGTTGTCCATCACCTGGTTGGTTATGTAAACCGCAAGGCCATAGGTATCTGCAAGCTGCTGAAGCTTGTGTATGTGCTGGTTGAGCTTCTGCTGCCTCTCGTTAAGTGAGCCCCTGCCCATGTACTCTGCGCGAAAGAGTGCCATCAGCGAGTCCACCACTATTAACTTGACGTTCTTCTCCCTTATCAGTTTGTCCGCTCTTTCTGCGGCTAGCAATTGCTGGTCGGAGTTGTGCGCCCTTACCACAAAGATGTTCTCAAGCGCCTTTGCAGGATCAAGGCCTGCATGCTTGGCCAGCGATTCTATTCTCTCAGGCCTGAAGGTGCCTTCCGTGTCTATGAATAGCACTGTCCCTTCCAAACCGCCCTCTGATTTAGGCAGCTGTGCGTTTACCGATAGCTGGAAGCCTATCTGGGTCTTCCCTGATGCAAATTTGCCATACGCCTCTGTTATTGCGCCGGTCTCGACGCCTCCGCCGAGCAGTTCATCAAGCTCCTTTGAGCCTGTGTGGATCTTGCCAAGCTCCTTCCTCTTGTCATAAATTGCAGAACCTGTATCGTACTCAAGGGTTGTAGCCTGCCTTGCCGCGTCTATGGCCTTCTTCGCATTCTCAACGCTCAGATTGACAAGGTCTGAAAGCTCATGAGGCACAGCAGTTGCTATCTTCTCTATGTTGTCATAGCCGAGCTCCTTTAGCTTCTCGGCCGTTGTAGGACCTATGCCAGGAAGGTCGGTCAGCTCTTTTATTCCCTTTTCCTTTGCCATTTTAACTCCCCAGATTCTATGGATAAGAGACGATTATAGTCTATGAATTATAAGATATAAGCGTTTCCAGTATTAAATAAGATACATTAATATATAATAAGGAGAGTGTAGAAAGAGTGATTTGGTTATTTGATTAATAGAGTAGGAAGAGGCCAGCAGCGTTTGAACGCGCTGGCAAGGCGACCAGTTACTCCTCCTCTGTTAAAGAACTCGTAATGTAAGGTCGTTTTAAAGATTTTTAAACCTTTCTAAATAGTGGAATAGAGTGTATGGTTACCTTCCTGACCCTTGATGAAAAGGCTGCAGTCCTGGCTCTTGTGATAGGTGCACTGATACTCTATTTTGGAGGGGCATATGGCCTTTTCTTCCTTGCAGTAATATTCTTCTTCCTTGCACTTTCCGCCTTTGTTACCAATATCGGCATAGGCATGAAGAAGCGGATAAAGGTCTACGAGTCCAAGCGCGGCTGGAAGAATGTGGTTGCAAACGGCATAGTTCCGCTCATTATAGTCATGATCTACTGGTATGTGGGGAGCTCAAGCCCGTATTCCGTAGCATTAATAACCGTATACATAGCCAGCGTTGCAGGAACGACCGCAGATAAGTTTGCCAGCGAGCTCGGGGTCCTTGGAAGGGAGAATCCGGTCTCGATCATGACCCTCAAACCTGTCAAGAAAGGGGTCTCCGGAGGCATTACACTCTTCGGAACCGCATCCAGTTTTGTAGGCGCCATGCTCATAGGATTGTCGGTCCTCGCCATAGGCCTGCCTATGAATTATATCGTAATAATAGCCGTTGCAGGCCTTATAGGCTCTTTGGTTGACTCTGTTGCAGGCCACTTTGAGGAGCATGGCTTTGGAAGCAAATACTCATCAAATGTGCTTTGCGCCATAGCAGCTGCAGTAATAGTTTACGTGATTATTGTCCTTTGAGTACGCTTATTGCTTTGTGAAGGTCAGCCAGTGCATGAACTCCTGGTCCCTTCCTGAGACTATCTCCGTGAACCTGTCCCACAGCATGCGCGTTATGGGGCCCGGTTTGCCGTTCCCGATCTTCACCCCGTCTATTGAGATTATAGGCGTTATCTCTGCAGCTGTGCCTGAGAAGAAGACCTCTTCCGCAGTTAGCAGCTCCTCCCTGTGTACTTCGCGCTCTTCTACGGTTATCCCTATGCTCTCTGCCGTCTTTATGACAGAGTCTCGTGTTATCCCAAGGAGTATGTCTGATGCTTTTGACGGGGTTATCAGCTTATTATCCGAAACGAGGAAGATGTTTTCCCCGGGGCCTTCCGCTACCCAGCCGTTTATCGAAAGAAGTATCGCCTCTTCCGCACCTGCGTTCTTTGCCTCTTTTGATGCAAGCACCGATGTTGCATAATTGCCGCTCAGCTTTGCCTGCGGAGGCAGAATCTGCGAGTTTATCCTTCGCATTGAAGAGATCTTGCACCTTATCCCTTTATCCTTATCGCCAAAGTAGTTGCCGAACGGCACCGCGATTACAGCGACGCTGATCTTCTTTCCATCCGTGTCGAGTCCTATCCTAGGATCATTATAGAAGCCGAATGGCCTTATGTAGCACGATTCAAGCTTATTTTTGCCGACTATCTCGACTATGGCCTTCTCCAGCTCCTTCTGCGTAACCGGAAGCGCCATCCCCGCTATCTTTGCCGTTCTCATGAACCTTGCTGCATGCTCCTTTAGCCTGAATACTGCAGGGCCTTTTGCAGTTGAATATGCGCGTATGCCTTCGAAGATGCCGCTGCCGTACTGCAGCGAATGATTAGAGATAGGGACTACTGCTTTTGAAGAATCGATAAATTTCCCGTCAAGCCATACATAACTCTTTGCCATGCAACCATAGTTGTTTCTGTTTAAAGTTATTTAACTCTATTTGCATGCTCCGGACCTTCCTGTGTGGGATTTATTTTGAGGAACTGGCTTGGACAGCGGCACTAAACGGTAAGGCCTGGCTGACACTATGGATATGATTGCCTCTTTCACTTCTTGCGTTGTCTTGCGTTGATTTGGATTTAAATATCTGCACAGCCATTCAGTAATGGTCATATTTTATGGCAGGCAAGACGCAGGGACTGGGGGCAAAGGCGGCAGGAACGATATATCCGCTCTTCGTTGGCAGTGCCATTGGCGTATTGCTTGCGGCCTTCAAGATAATAATCGCTACCAGGCTTCTGGGCCCTGCCCTCTTCGGAATATACGTCTTTGTTGTTAGCTATTACACATTGATAGGCAGCATAAACGACTTTGGCATATCCTCTTATTTCAAGAAACGTGTCGCGGAGCTGAATTACAAGAAGGACGGTAGGGGCATGCAGAGGACGCTCTCGGCCGGATTTGCACTTGGTGCTGCAGTGAGCCTTACTCTTGCGCTCGTAGGGATATTCTTCAGCGGTTATGCTGCTGCGGTATTCGGCAGCAGCGTGGGAGCCACCCAGAATCTGCTGGAGATAGGTTCCCTTGTCCTTTTCACAACGATAATGTTTGCCATTGTTTCAAATGTATTGATAGGCCTTGGGCATGGAAAGGATTATTCCGTCTCTTATCTTACATACGTGGCGATTGATTTTTCCATAACCGTATACGCACTGCTCAACGGCTATGGAGTGATTGGCATATTGATAGGCACACTTGTCGGAGGTGTTGCAGGCATATTCATTGCTCTCTTCTACATCAATAAGAGCCTGTCATACATGGATTTCTGCCCATGGTATCCTAAAATGCCTGACATAAAGGAGATATTTGATTTTTCATATCCTCTTGCCGCGTATAACTTCTTTGCAGGAAGCATGCAGAACTTCTCAGTCATATTCCTGGGCTTCTTTGTAAGCGGAACGGTAATAGGGAATTATGGAACTGCTTTGAAAGGGCTCTTTGTGCTCTCCGTTTTCTATGGATCCGTAGTTACGGTATTGCTTCCGACCTTTTCAGAAGCGGCTAAGAGAAACCTGGGCAAGGCGTATAATGAAGGGGTCTTCAACTCCTCATTGGTCTATGCTGTGTTTGTGACCTTTCCAGTACTGCTCTATTTCGCGGTATTCAGCAAGCCTCTGATATACCTCTTTGTAGGTGTTGCGTACTCACTGGCGCCTCTCTATCTGACCCTGATGGCGTTAGGAACTGTATTAAGCATCCTTGGATTCCTCTCCGGTTCCATGCTCATAGCCAGGGGGTACACCAGGAAGATCCTCAAGTATGGGGCTCTCTCTTCGTTGCTCCAGCTTTTTTCGATAATAATGCTTGTAAAGTATTTGGGTTTTGGAGTAATTGGCGCGATAGCCAGTATCTTCTTTGTAGGGAGCCTTGCAAACAGCATCTTCTTCGTCTTTGCAGTATCGAGGATATTGAAGATGAGGATAAATATGGGCAAGCTTGCGCGCATGTTTTCTGCAAACCTCGCGTTTCTTCTTTCCATGGCTGCGGTGACCTATCTGATAGGCTCCTTTGGAGTTGAAATAATAGCCGGTGCCGCGCTCCTTGTCATACTGTACCCCGCGATAGTCATGCTGTTCGGTGCAATGAATCTGGATGAAGTAGCTTACTTCAAAAGGAGCACTGAGAGCCTCGCCTTCGCAGGTCCGTTGATAGCCATGGTCTGTGAGTATATGACAGCTGTTGGAAAAAGAGTATCTTATTGAGTTAATATGTATGCGCCAGCCGGGATTTGAACCCGGGTTATTGCCTTGGGAAGGCAAAGTCCTGGCCAGGCTAGACTACTGGCGCCCAGTTATCATCTTATATAAGGAAGTCCTTCGGAAGGTTTCGAAGGGTCATGCGTGTCTATCGAGCTCTCGATCTCCTTTATGACGCGTTCCGTCTCCTTCTTAAGCTTGTCAAGGTTTTCCAGCTCTATCTTTATCCCTATCACGCTCTCCATTATCCTGATTACGGCCCTTGCGGCGCTGGCGTCTATCTCAAGAAAACCGGTCTCTCCCATTATGCATGCTGAAGGTATGTCATACTTCTGTGCAAAGACAGGTATAAGGCCTGCAGATCCCCATATGGTCCCTGAGATCTTCCCGAATAATACTCCGGATTTTTCAAGCTCCTTTCGCATAGACGGATCGTTTGAGACTGCGAAGACCTTTGGCGATTCCGTGTACTTGTTCGAAGCGTTGTATCCCCCTATGGTGTATATCTTGCTACCCCCTAGTTTCTTGAAGAACTTGACTATGAGCTCGTTAACCTCATACTGCCCTTCCGATGAAGGCGCCTGTGTATCGCCAAGGAGCACGATGATGTCGCGCCCCTTGACATTTTTGTAATAGAATCGGTTTGATACCGCCCTGAAGCCTCCGCTTTTAAGCATCAGAACCTGATGCAGGAAGTGCGGCGAATACAAGGTTGCGAACCTCTCTGCCTTTATCGACTTGCGTATATGCTCTGCTGCAAGATTTCCGACATTCCCTATCCCTGGAAGCCCTACTATAAGTATCGGGCTTTTCAGCTTTTTTTTCTTATAGTAGATCTTGGTCTTGTCCAGCAAATCACTTGTTTACCTTTTTCAGAACATACTGCACTTCGGAACCGTGTTTGGATAGTATCGCCTCTGCATTCTTTATCCTCGCTTCCGCTTTTGCATAATCCGAATCCGTGGATATAAGTGAGTAGTGGGGAGCGCCCAGATATCTTACGGCATTTCCTTTGGATGCCATCTCCTTAAGAAGGGTCTTCAGCAGATCTATCCCTTTCTGCGGGTTCGTTATGATGAGCTCCAAGTTGTATGATACGGTGTAGGTCTTCGGTTTTATGTTTTTGTTTGCAGCCTCATAAAACGCTTCTTTGAAGGTCTTGTCTCCGCAGAACGCGAGCGGGTCACTGCCTTCGTATGCCTGGGTGAGGAGGTCATGGTATGTCGTTATGTTTTTGGGTATCTTGCTTAGGATATCCTCTTTTGAATCCTCCTTCTTCGCAAGCTTTATCACGCTGTCGAATATGGCTTTCGCCCGCTTCTCCGAGCTGTAGTCATTGATCTTGTCCTTCTTCTCTTTCTGGGATACTTTTTTCAGGGATATGTCTACAGCATTCTTTGCCGTATCCAGGAAGATCACTTTTGCGACGTCCTGCTGCCCTTCCCTGATGAATTCGTGTATGTTCTTTATCCATCCTGAGGCTACCTCAGATATGGGAAGGTATGCGTCCATGCCGTACTCTTCCAGTTTGCAGTACGCACCGTGAGGAGTGACCTTATTGATCTTTATTATTACGAACTCGCCCTGTTCGGGCAGCTCCTTCTTCCTCAGCATTTTATCAGTGCTTTATCTCTATTTTTTTCTTGGTCCTTCTTCCTATTACCTTCTCGGATGTCTTCTTGCATACGGTGCATTGGATCATTACCTTCTGTCTCTTTCCAAGCTTCTTGGGATGTATCTTAGGCTCTACGCTGCCGACATATCCTTTAATCGCGCGGTTGTGCCTCCTTGTTCCTAGGCTTAGACCTGACTGCGGCTTCTTGTTATAAGGCTTTACAGTCTGCTTGGTGTGCTTGCCGCAGAATTTGCAATATAGATTCAGTTCCTTTTCTATTTTCATAAAATCACTTAGCTTAGTTTCTCTCCTATTTTATTTTCTATTATAAAGATCATGTCTTCGTTGCTGTTCAGTTCTATTATCTCGTTCTTGTTATACGGGCCTAGTTTGGTGCCTGATGTTGTTATTATCTCTGGTACGTCTATGTTTATCTTAATTTTGGTAGATGCTGTTATCTTGTTCTTTTTAAGCAGGGATTTGATTTTTAAGTACAAATCAGATTCCTCTGGCGTAACTTCATTACCTATCTGTTTATCGTACGCGAGATATATAAGTATTTTCTGCACTCTTTTTTCCTTAAGAAAGTTCAATGTGTTGTTTATATTGGCCTTTTCCGTATCGTTTCCTGTGTTTTTGATCAGATTTTCCGCTTCCGTGTAAAAATTCCTATCGATAGGTATAAGCCTGCTTGTGTTTTTTTCTTTTTTATAAAATTCAATAATGTCTAGATAATCCATCAGAACACTATAGGGTTCAATTCCACTATTATTTTTACAACTTTTAAAATAAAAAATAATACCTAAAGCGTAATTTACTACTATATATTATATAAACAGACTGAATAGTGGAACTGCACCCTCTATACTATAGCGAGAGGTGGATTTGAACCACCGATCTCCGGGTTATGAGCCCGGCGGGCACTCCAGACTACCCTACCTCGCTACCTAAACATAAGAAGGACAAGATTACTTTACTCCTTACTTTTTTAAACCTTTTACAAACAACTCAGCATTCTGCCTGTCCATCATTTCTAGCTTGCCTCCGCAGTCCGAGCATTTAAAGCTGTACTCAACAGCAGAATCGAATGGAAGAACGGTCATGTTTGTCCCATAGCACTTCTTGCACACAAAGAAGTCATTACAATTCTCAGGAAGCATATTCTCAGAAGCAGGAACTGCTGTTTTTTGTTTATTCACATACTCCGAAAGCTTCTCCGCATCGATCCTCCATGTGAAGATAAGCCATCCGCTGCTGTCTTTTGTAACGTCATACTTTGTTATGCCCTGCCCGTTCATCACATTAAGAACCTTCCTAACCTCATTTATCTTCATCTCAAGCTTCTCTGTAAGTTTCTCATCGGTCTGGGGCTTCTTGTAAAGCGCCTTTATCACATCTACGGACCTGTCACCCATAACTGCCGTAAAGTGCTCCGCGAAATAAGAATCAACAAAGACATCCTCCACCACCTTTATATCATGCTTCCTCTGCTCGTTCATCATGGCTTCGGCTTCCTTCTCCCTGCGCTCCTTTACGCTCTCCTTTATTATTACCTGCTTTGCTGTTACGGCCGGAGCTTTAGGCAAAATCCTAGCTGTATGCTTACTATTTGAAGCATGTTTCTTCCCATGCTGAACCTGCCTCTTAACATTCTTACCTGCCTTGCCATGCTGCACATGTGCCTTCTTCGAAGGGCTTATCTTGACATGCACCCTCTTGGCAGCATGCTTGGCTTTAGCCTTATTCCCTGATTTCCTGGTCGCATGTTTGGTTGGTTTTGGCATAAAAATCACGTTTAAAGAGCAGAGTAATATTATGCATGTCCTTCTATTTAAATATATGCCCAACGGCATAACTTAGAAGCGTCGCTTACTATAAATGACGGTTTTCTGATATTTAAATACAGCAGTACCAAACTCCCCTTCAAATATATTATCCGCCGGAAGCAACGGCTTAGCTACCTGCGTATTGTTTAGAGTGGGCTCGGAGGGATTTGAACCCTCGACTTGCTGGTTAAGAGCCAGCCACTCTGACCAAACTGAGTTACGAACCCATTACTTGAGTTTCCTAGTTGATGAAGCTATACTCATCATAATCTGACTCGCCAGGTGCGCAGTCATCTCCCCAGAATCATATCTGGGGTTCAGCTCCATCACATCAAAACCAAGATTTACGTTCTTTCCTATAGCAGAAGCAATATATAATATTTCCCTTGCACTCAACCCCCCCGCGGCCGGCGCACTGACCCCCGGGGCAAAGGCAGGGTCCACAGCGTCAAGGTCTATCGAGAGGTATACATTCCTGGGAAGCATATTTTTTATGTACGAGGATACCGCCACAATGCCATCCCTTGTTATCCTGTCAGAATCTATGACCTTGATCCCCGATCCTGCAATTTCATGAGCCTCTTCATCCTCAATCGCATGAACTCCGACAATAACACAGGATCCTGCCTCTACATGCTTTAAAGAGAGAAGGTCATGCGCTACCGAGCCGTAATACCTGCCAGAGGAGGCTATCATATCCGGATGTGCGTCTATATACACAAAGCCCCAGGAATCCACCGCTGAATCTATTCCCTTCAAAACCTCGTAAGTTATCGAATGGTCACCGCCTATGCACCCCAAGATTCTCCCGTCTCTAGCATGCTTTCTGGAAAAATCAGGCACCTTCGCCTTTGTTACATTGCCCGCATCATATGCCTTAAGCATGCCCTTGCTGGAGAACGAGTGCATTACCGATACTGCATTCTTCCTCCTCACCAGGTCAAACCTCAAAGAGGCTGACCTTGCGGCGTTTGGACCTCCGGAACTGCCCTTCCTAGGGGCCCTAGAACCCTTCTCATCTCCGACTCCGAAGACTACCAAATCCGCTTCAGCGGCACTTTTTGCACCGCACCATGGAAATGATAACCTGTCCTTTCCCGGCAACATCACACCCTGACAAATATAACAGGCAAAATGCAGTATATAAAAGCTACTACGGTGCTCAGAAAACGCTTTTAATAATTAACATGCAATAATAATCCGATAATTAAAACGGTCTTAGTCACTACAATTTTAACCTCGGAAAAACTAGACTGCAAAACTTGGGAAATGGTTGTTAACAATGCCTGACGAAACTTACGATGCATCAAAGATAATTGTTCTTGAAGGGTCGCAGGGAATAAGGAAGCGACCATCCATGTACATAGGCTCTACAGGCCCAGCAGGCATAATACACCTGCTTTACGAAGTGATGGATAACGCAGTGGACGAATCCTCTGCAGGATACTGCAAAAACATAACCATAAGACTCTACAAGCAGGAAGGCGCAGACGTGGCAGAGGTATCCGACGACGGAAGGGGGATACCTGTAGGCATAATGGAAAAGTACGGCAAGAGCGCCCTTGAAGTAATAATGACAACGCTCCACAAAGGGGCGAAGTTCGAGAACGACGTTTACAAGGTGTCAGGAGGCCTTCACGGAGTCGGTCTCACAGTTGTCAACGCCCTTTCAGAATACACAGAAGTGACTGTAAAGAGAAATGGACACATCTACAGGCAGACATTCAGCAGGGGCAACGTCACATCGAAACTAGAGACCATAGGCGACACCACCGAGACAGGAACAACGATAAAATTCAAGCCGGACCAGGAGATATTCAGCGTCAATACATTTGACATAGCTATGCTCAACGAGAGGGCAAGGTATGTCAGCTACCTGAATACAGGTCTGCGCATAGTCATAACCGACGAGCGCTTCGGAGAAAAAGTCGAGGAGACTTACTACTCGGAAAAAGGCATCATTGACTTTGTAGAACATATAAACAGGGAAAGATCCCCGATCACCTCTGTAATCTACGGCAAGAGCGCTTCAGACTCTTCGGTAGTTGAATATGCAATGCAATATACTGAGGCATACGACGAGAAGACAGAATCTTTTGTAAACAGCATAAAGACCAACGAAGGCGGAACCCATCTTTCAGGCTTCCACGCTGCTCTCACAAGGGCGATAACAAACTACATCGACAAAAACAAATCCCTTAACGTAAAGGCAAAGGTCACGGGCGAGGATGCAAAGGAGGGGCTCACCTCCATAATCAGCATAAGGATGCAGAATCCTGAGTTCGAGGGACAGACGAAGGAGAAGCTCGGAAACGTCAAGATGAAGACTCTTGTAGAGACCTTCGCATACCAGAGCATTTCAAGGTACCTCGAAGAGCATCCTTCAGACGCAAAGGCGATAATCCGCAAGATTACAGAGGCTGCAAATGCTCGCGACGCAGCGAGGAAGGCAAGGGAACTGGAGAGAAAGAAATCCATATTCTCAAGCTCCGTGCTTCCAGGTAAGCTCTCAGACTGCATATCCGGGGATCCGGAGAAGACCGAATTATTCATAGTGGAGGGGGAGAGCGCAGGCGGATCGAGCAAGCAGGGAAGGGACAAGAACATACAGGCAATACTTCCATTAAGGGGAAAGATACTCAACGTGGAGAAGGCCAGCTACGACAAGATATTCGACAACAAGGAGATAAAGGCGATGATAACGGCATTCGGCACGGGGATAAACGAGACCTTCAACGCAACGAACATACGCTACAAGAAGATCATAATCATGACGGATGCAGACGTAGACGGAAGCCACATAAGAACCCTTCTGCTGACCTTCTTCTACAGATATATGCGCAAGATAATAGAGCTGGGATATGTATACGCTGCACAACCGCCTTTATACAAGGTTGCCAAGAACAAGGAAGAATACTACTGCTACAGTGATGACGAGCTCAACCAGAAGAGAAAGGAACTGGGGGAGCACATAGAGGTCCAGAGATACAAGGGTCTTGGAGAGATGAATTTCGAGCAGCTGTGGGAGACAACAATGAATCCGAAGAACAGGAAGCTCAAGAAGCTCTCCATAGAAGACGGCCTGCATGCAGACGAGCTCTTCACCATACTCATGGGCGCAGATGTCGTAAAGAGAAGAAGATACCTGCAGGAGCACGCGAAAGAGGTAAAGGCGCTAGACATATAGTGAGAGCATGACCGACGTACAAAATGTATTTTTAGAGGATGAACTGCAGAGGAGCTACATAGACTATGCTATGAGCGTCATCATAGGAAGGGCAATACCTGATGCGAGAGACGGGCTTAAGCCTGTACAGAGGAGGATATTATACACGATGTACGGGCAGAAGAACTTCCATAACCTGCCTACGAAGAAGAGCGCAAGGATAACCGGCGACTGCATGGGCAGGTACCATCCGCACGGAGACATGGCGATTTACGATGCTCTAGCAAGGATGACCCAGGATTTCTCAATGAGGTACGAGCTCGCCGAAGGACAGGGCAATTTCGGTTCCATAGACGGGGACCCTCCGGCCGCAATGAGATATACTGAGGTTAGGCTTACAAAAATATCGGAGGAGATGCTTGAAGACCTCGACAAGGACACTGTAAACTTCATGCCTAATTTCGACAATACTGAAAAGGAACCTGCAATACTCCCGTCAAAGATACCCAACCTTTTAGTAAACGGAGCAACGGGAATCGCGGTAGGGGTTGCAACAAGCATACCTCCGCATAATCTGAACGAGGTCTGTGAAGCGGTAGTATTCAGGGTAAAGAACAAAGAGTGCACCTCCGAAGAGATAATGCAGATAATAAAAGGCCCTGATTTCCCAACAGGGGGAATAGCTGTAATGTCGGGAAACGCGATGAACGGCTACAAACAGGGCCGAGGACAGATATCGATAAAGGCAAGGGCCGAGATAGACGACGATCTGCACAAGATAATCATAACTGAGATCCCTTACAACGTAAACAAATCATCGCTGATCGAAGGCATAGTAAACATAGTGAAGGACAAGAAAACAGACGACATAAAGGACATAAGGGACGAGACCGATAAAGGGGGCATAAGGATAGTCATAGACCTCAAGAACGGAGCAACAGGGGAATCGGTCCTGAATACCCTATACAAGCATACACAGCTGCAGGTCACGATGCCGATAATAAACCTTGCAGTGATCGATACCTCCCTTAGGAACCTAAACA
The DNA here is from genome assembly GCA_021817505.1 of Microcaldota archaeon. Classification (GTDB taxonomy): domain Archaea; phylum Micrarchaeota; class Micrarchaeia; order Micrarchaeales; family CABMGC01; genus JAKAUU01. The sequence continues at coordinate 20,721 of JAKAUU010000034.1, forward strand.
TAGTGGACATGCTCGACGCATTCATAAATCACCGCAGGGAGGTGATACTCAGAAGGTCAAAGTACGAACGCGAGGTCGCCGCAAACAGGCTCCACATAACCGAAGGCATACTGATAGCGATAAACGACATAGACAGGATAATCAAGCTGATAAAGGAGAGCGACGAGGTCTCCGCTGCAAAGAAGAAGCTCATAAAAGACTATTCGCTCTCTGAAAAACAGGCAACTGCAATACTTGACATGAAGCTCAGCAGACTGACTCACTTGGAGAATGATTCCCTGGAGAAGGAGAAGAAGGAGCTGCAGGGAAAGGTCGCATATTACAACGAAGTCATAGAGAGCGGCGAGAAGATAGACGGGATAATAATCCAGGAGACACAAACGGCCATGAAGGACTATGGGGATAAGCGCAAAACAGAGATAGTCTACTCTGACGATTCTGCAGACATAACAGAGGAGGACATGATCTCCGATGAAGAGATCACGGTAATAAGGACAAAATCAGGCTACACAAAGAGGCTTAGCAAGGAGAATTACAGGGAGCAGGGAAGGGGAGGAAAGGGAATAATCTCAATCAACCTCAAGGAAGGCGATTATGTAAACCAGATACTGCGCTGCAACAACAAGGACTTCATACTGTGCATAACGAGCACGGGCAGGGCATACTGGCTAAAGGCATACAGGATACCGGAATCAGGAAGATACTCGGAAGGCAAGTCTATAGCCAACCTGATAAATGCAGAGGGAGAGAAGATAGTCTCTATGATACCAATACGCAACTTTGAAGGATCTACGATAGCTTTTGTAACTGCGAAAGGCACTGCGAAGAGGATGCGGGCAAGCTTATTCTCCAGGCCAAGGTCCAACGGAGTGAGGGCGATAAAGCTGGCGGAAGGGGATGAGATAGTCGACTCGATATGCTATTCGAACAAGAAGTACCTACTCATATCCACAAAGAAAGGAAAGATCATCAAATTCGAAGAGAGCAAGCTACGAACGATAGGCAGGACGGGAATCGGCGTGCGCGGAATAAAACTCAGGCAGAATGATACGGTAACAAACATCATAGCGGCGAGCGAATTCGGCAGCGTCTTCACCATCGCCGAAAAAGGATATGGGAAGATCACCGAGATAGAAAGGTACAGGACCCAGAACAGGGGAGGCAAAGGGATCATAAACCTGAAGATATCCGATAAGACCGGCGATGTCTCAAAGGCGCTGTATATGGCTCATGAGCAGCAGGC
>JAKAUU010000007.1 GCA_021817505.1 Microcaldota archaeon
GTGCCGTGCAGATCCACGGCGGCTTCGGCTACTCGCTGATCTCTCCTGTAGGACAGCTCTTCTGCGACAGCAGGGTTGCAAGGATATACGAAGGGACGGACGAGATACAGGATCTTAAGATCGCATCGGATTTATTAGGAAAGGGATTTGACGCTTTTAGTTGATATCATGGGAAAAGTTTTGTTTGAATCGGGCAAGATATCCAGGATAACGATAAACAGGCCGGAGAAGCATAATGCACTTGATCAGGAAACAATAAAGCTGATAACAGCATATGTTGGGAAAGCATCAGCCAACAAATCCTGCAGATGCATTGTAATAACAGGTTCGGGAAATGACGCATTCTGTGCAGGTGCAGATGTAAAGAGCATCGCAGGCATAAAAACAAGGAAAGAGGCGGAGAATCTATTCGGCCTGTTCTACAATATGCGGAAAGCAATAACGGAATCTCCAAAGGCAGTGATTGCAATGATAAACGGATACTGCCTCGGAGGGGGAAACGAGCTTGCTGCGGCGTGTGACCTAAGGATAGCTTCCATAGATGCGGTATTCGGCCAGCCCGAGGTGAGACTGGGGATAATTCCTGGAGGAGGTGCAACATATGCGCTTCAGAATATCATAGGGATAGGAAAGGCAAAGGAAATGATACTCACGGGAAAGAGCATAAGCTCGGGCCAGGCGATGAGAATAGGGCTTGTAAATGGCGTATGCGATGCAAAGGACCTTGAAAAGAATGTAAGTTACATATGCAATGAGATAGCATCATGCGGTCCTAATGCAGTGGCGCTTGCAAAGTCAGCAATAAACAAAGCAACGCTATCCAAATACGGATTTGAGAAAAAGGCGTTTGCCGATTCTATACTGGGCAGGGAAGGCAAAGAAGGGACAGGCGCTTTTCTCGAGCACAGAAAGGCAAAATTTGCAGATAACAAATAGGTAATCGCATGGAAGAAGCATATATAGTAAATGCATTCAGAAGCCCAATCGGAAAGTTTATGGGTTCGCTATCAGAATTTTCAGCAGTCCATATAGCCACAGAGGTTGCAAAAGGAGCATTTGAAAGGTCAGGGGTCGACAAAAAACTTGCCGAAGAGATAATAATCGGCAATGTTCTGTCGGCAGGGCTAGGACAGAATCCTGCAAAGCAGGTCGTTATGCACTCAGGAATGCCGAAAACCGTCTCTACGTTCAATGTAAATATGGTCTGCGCGTCCGGACTAAAAGCAGTGGCGCTTGCAGCTCAAGCAGTACGCGGAAACGATCTGAAGATAGCCGTTGCAGGAGGGATGGAGAGTATGACTAATGCTCCCCATACCGTTAAAGGAGTCAGAAAGTTCAGGAAATACGGGAACGTCGGGCTCAATGAGCTATATGACTATTCGAAGAGCACAGGGAATGACTACCAGCTCATAGACGAGATGATAAATACGGGTTTATGGGATTGTTATACCGATGCGCACATGGGCACTATCGCAGAGATGCTTGGTCCCAGGGAGAGGATAACAAGGGAAGAACAGGATGAATTTGCCTATCAGAGCCATCTGAAAGCAGCAGCAGCCACAGATTCAGGAAAGTTCAAAGACGAGATAATACCGGTGAAGCTTAGGGATGGGAGCATGTTTGCGGTAGATGAAGGGATACGCAGGGACACGACCATTGAAAAGCTTTCGAAGCTCAAACCTGCTTTCAACGAGTCTGGCACAGTGACTGCGGGGAACTCATCCCAACTGAGCGATGGCGCAGCCATTGCAATTGTTGCATCAAAGAAAGCAGTTGAGGAGAATGGATGGGATCCGATTGCAAAGGTAGAATCCTATGCCGATTCCGGAATAGATCCAAACTGGTACGGCCTCTCTCCTATAGATTCTATGGGCAGAGCACTGGAAAGATCCGGGCACACTCTCGACGACATGGATTTAGTGGAGATAAACGAGGCTTTCTGTGTACAGGTTCTGGGAGTTGCAAAGGAGATGGATATAGATATGAAAAGGCTTAACGTGAATGGAGGCGCAACGGCTCTTGGCCATCCTCTTGGAGCTACGGGCGCGATTCTTCTTGCAAAGACCGTGCATGCATTAGCTGACAGGAAGAAGGATCTAGGTATAATCTCACTATGCCATGGGGGAGGAGGTTCCTCATCAATGGTAGTGAGCAGGGTGTAGGTATGACTGATAAGATAACTGTAATAGGCCCGGGCACGATGGGTACTGGGATAGCGCAGGCCTTCCTCGAAGCCGGCTTCGAGGTCGTGCTGATAGGGAGGAGCGAGGATTCGCTGCAGCGTGGACTCTCAACAATAAAATCAAGGATGGAGAAGGCAATCGCTAAGGGAAAAATGACACAGGATGAGATGGATTCTGTGCTTGAGAGGCTTAAGCTCTCTACAGACTATGATGATGGAGAGGAATCTACCGCCGTTATAGAGGCAGTATCAGAGGTTATTGAAGCGAAGAAGGAGGTATTCAGACTCGTCGAAGAGCACATAAGCGGAGCAATAATCGCTACAAATACATCGTCGATACCCATAAGCGAACTCTCCGAAGCGTTGAGCGACAGGAGTGGATTCATAGGAATGCACTTCTTCAATCCTGTGCCTGTAATGAAACCCGTAGAGGTGATAATAGGAAAGGATACATCTGAGGCCACGAGGGACGCTGCCATTAAGCTAATAGAAAGATGCGGAAAGGTTCCTATTGCAGTGAACGATTATCCGGGATTCGTCGCAAACAGCGTGCTTATGCCTATGCTTAACGAAGCGATCATACTTCTGGAGAAAGGAGTTGCGACAAAAGAGGGAATAGACACGATAATAAAACTGGGGCTGAACCACCCGATGGGGCCGCTTGAGCTTGCAGATTATATAGGACTCGATGTATGCAAGGACATAATGGACTCTATATACGGGGAGACAAAAGATGAGAAGTTCAAGCCTGCAAAGATGTTAAATGATCTGGTATCAGAAGGCAAGCTGGGAAGAAAGAGCGGTGAGGGCTTCTACTCTTACAAAAAATGAATCTTTACAAGGCCTTCAGCACACCTGTATATTCTGTCTAAAAGCTCCTGCGTAAATTAAATCTGAAAGATTACCAGATCCTTTTTATCCATTTTCAATACAAACAGCAGATGCGTTTAAATTATGATAATTAATTAATAATATGCTAAGGATGATGCTATGGACTGGGAGAGACTTGCAGGTGAAGAGACCTTACAAAAAACAGCCAATGCGCTAAGGTCGAATGGGATCGAAGTTATTATTGTAGAAAAAGGAAGCGAAGCAAAGGAGAAGCTGCTGTCAATGATAAAGGATGGGTCAATGGTAATGGAGGCTTCTTCCACCACACTTAAGCAGATATCCGTACACACTGAGATAAACGAGAGCGGAAGATATGTCCCGATTAACAAGGAACCATCAAAGGAGAATGATGCCATAAAGCGTGCTGAACTAAGAAGGAGACTGCCCAGTCCAGATTACGCGATAGGGAGTGTCCATGCGATCACGGAAGGCGGACAGCTTCTAACAGCATCGGCCGGAGGCAGCCAGATACCGTCTTACTCATTTACTGCAAAGAGGGTCATACTTGTTGTTAGCACAAAGAAGATAGTCCAGGACATAAATTCGGGCATAGACAGGATAAATGAGCACTGCCTTCCAATGGAGAGCGAAAGAATGCAGAAAGCCTACGGGTCCAAAAGTGCTGTAAACCAGATATTGATCATAGAAAAGGGCCTCAATGGAAGAATTACAGTTATTCTTGTAAAGGAGAACCTTGGATTCTGATTTTACATTGTGAATCAACTACCGCCCACATATATTTATAATAACATAATGCACTAACTCTATCATGGATTATGAGGGAGCGGTAGAGCTTATAAGCCAGCTTGAGAAAGAGTCCCCGGAGAATGAGGAATTTACGATAGATGCTCTAAAAGCCATAAACAACGAGATAAAACTCAAGGATTTCCAGAAGAGTGAGAATGACGAAATAGCCGAGAAGATAATCAGGTCGTTGGAGCCATCATTATTCTCGCAGGCACCGCCAAAGACTGCATCCAGCGTATATTTGCAGCAGCAAGATACAAGGCAGCAGATTCAGCCAAAGGTTCAACCCAAAAGGGAAGCTGTCAAGCAGCCTATGCCTATCGAGAAAGCAATACTGCAGGAACAGCTCCCCGACGCAACCAAACAAAATGCCCCTGTTCAAACAGCCCCTTCGGTGAAGGAAGTGTCAGCGGCTACAGATGAGCTGAAAAAGAAGATGGGAAATGCATCTGGCATAAAGCTGCCGAACATGAGATTCAATGTAAAGCCAAAGGAGGTAAAGCAGGAGCTCAAACCGCAGCCCAGGGCAGAACAAGCTCAGCAGATAAGGCAGCCTGCCACTGTGCAGAAGCAGACTGCCGCACCCAAAAACAGTGTGGGGCAGAAGGCAACCCCGCAGCAGATTTCGGCAATCAGGGCAAAGACCTTCAAATCAATACTGGTAGGCCTTCCGCTGCATGATCAGATAGACGAGCTCTCAAAGATAGGCGCCGGAATAGACGGGAGGGCTTTCGACAAAGCACACATGAATATAATAATAAACGAGATAAGCTCGCTATATGTTTACTCGCAGACCGAGCCTAAGACCGATAACGTGTTTGAACAGAGGCTACGTGACATAAGGGCAGAGAGGCTGAACGAAGTCATTGCAAAGCTAAGGAGGGCAGGGGTTGCAATATGAGCATAAACACGAAGAAAACCCCTAAGAGACCCGAGGCGGAGCTCAGGCAGATAATAGGATTCACAAAACCAAAAAAATTCCTTTTTTTCAAGACCAAGCCTAAACCGATATACGGGGCACCGATTGCAAAACCGCCTTCTGCAGATATGCAGCAGGTTGCTGCCCAGACCGACGTTTCAGCCCAGCAGATGCCTGACCTGCAGCCTATGTCTCCAGAGCCTGTACCTTCGCAGGAGCAGGTTCTGCAAAAGCCACGCGGTATCGGCTTCATGGACAAAAAGCAGAAACCTGCAAAGAATCAGAAGGCCAGCAAGGCTTCAAAAGAGACATATCAGATATTCAACCAGCAGACAGGCCAGATGGAGAAACCGCATAAACCTGCGCCTGCATTCCTAGACAAGAGGATAAAGACAGTTGCTAACAAGCAGAAGGATCTTGAGCTGTCGATGCATGAGCAGAACATCAAAGGAACGCCGTACACCTTCATACAAAGGATAATGTACATCTCGATAATACTGGCTGTTGTGGTTGCAATTGCTGTCTCTGCAGTATTCCTGGAGCTCCCGATACTGGATCCGGCAGTCAACTTTCCTCCAATGCTGGGAATAATTCTTGGCGTAATGTTCGGGATAGTAGGATATATGGTCGTGTTCAACAACCTCATACTGTTCCCAATAAAGAAGGCAAGGAATTCCGGAAAGGAGATCGAAAAGGATGTGCTATTCGCAGCAAGGGATATGATAATAGCGATGAGGTCAGGAATGCCCCTTTACAATGCAATAGTTACGGTAAGCACCGGATACGGTGCCGCGAGCCGTGAATTTGGAAAGATAGTGGAGACCGTGCAGCTCGGAACTCCGATAGAGAATGCGATAGACAACATATGCGCAAAATCAAAATCTCCGACGTTCAACAGGATTATGCTCCAGTCAAGCACAAGCATAAAGGCAGGTGCGGACGTGATAGGCGCACTTCAGGAGGCAATAGACGAGGTGAGCCAGGAGAGGGTTATAGAGCTGCGAAGATACGGGCAGAGGCTAAACGCGCTTGCAATGTTCTACATGCTTTTCGGAATAATATTCCCGAGCATGGGAATAGCAGTAGTGACTATCATGACGACATTCATAAGCATAATAACCGTTGACAACACTACGCTCGCGATGGCCTTTGTAGGGATAGTCTTCCTGCAGGTCGTCTTCCTTAATATGATAAAATCGGCAAGGCCGGTGTACGCTTCATAGTGGTATTATGGCAGTTGTATTCGAAAGATTACTTGGACGCGGGGTCTCGCAGTTTGTGTCAGAGGAGCTTGACCTGGCAGGAATGAAGATATCTGCGAATACTTTGATAGAGATGGCGATGATAGGCGCCTTGATCTCGATAATAGGCGTATCATTAATTCTTGCGTTATATATGGGCTTTAATCCAATCCTGGCCTTTGTCGGGGGGATAATGTCCTCTGGAATAATCGTACTTGTAATATATGCGATGCTGGAGTTCAGGATAGAGCAGAGAAAGAGCTTCGTCGAGAACATACTGCCGCTCTACCTCGATCTCACCGCGGCAAACGTCAGGAGCGGCCTTGCACTGACAAATGCGATGACTGTTGTAGAGAGGCCGGAATTCAAGAAATTCAACGATGACATAAAGCTGATGGGCAAGCAGCTCTATTCAGGAGAATCGATGGAGCGCGTTCTCACACAGCTTACCTCCAGATACCGCTCCCAGGAGCTTAAGAGGACAATAAGGATGATACTTGAGGCTGAGAGATACGGGGGAGGAATGACCGACCTTCTGAAGCAGATAGCCAAGGACCTGAGGAACGAGCATATAATCCAGAAGGAGGTTTCAGGCCAGTTGTTCATGTATACGATATTCATAGCATTCGCAGCCCTCGCAGCCGCTCCGGTCCTCTTCGCAATGACGAGTCAGATGATAGGGATAACTTTGAGCATATGGTCAAAGATATCCATAGGGTCTCTCTCAAGCATACCATCCACAGGCATATCATTCCTGAAGTTCAGCACGCCTCAGATAACTCTTGCAGGATACCAGGACTTTGCCCTCGGTTCGATAATTGTAATAAGCGGAATGTGCTCATTCATAATATCTGCAATATCTTCAGGAAGGATGATCAGGGGCGTAAGGTACCTTCCCCTGTTTATGCTTTTCGGGATAATCGTCTATTTCGTAGTTGGGTTGGTGGTAGGAAACATATTCAGCACGATAGCGGGAGGCTGAAACAAAAAACGGCTCCGCCCGTCTGCAGAAACTCTCAGAGTAAGTTCAGACGGAGTTCTTCAGTATGGTTTTCAGTATTATATAGCCGTCCCTGAAGGTCCTGAGCTTTGCCTCTCCAGCCTCTCTCTTCTTCTCCGTGCTCGGTATCTCTATAACCTTAAGGCGTGCCTTTACTGCATTTATATTTATCTCGGTCTCTATCCCAAAGCCCTTTTCCTTAAGTCTTAGCTTCCTTATTATGCTCTTCCTGAAGCTCCTGTAGCCATAGCACATGTCGCTGTAGTGCGACCTGAAGATAAGATTGACTATGAATACGAAGAATTTGTTGCCGATTACCCTTATTCCGGATATGTCCTCGCTGCCTCCGCCCACCATGAACCTCGAGCCCATGCACACATCATAACCTATGCGTATGCTTTCAACAAGAAGGTTAAGCTCCTTCGGCTCGTTTGAAAGGTCAGCATCCATGGACACTATTATGCTGCCTTTTGCGGCATTGAAGCCTTTTATCAGCGCGGATCCCTTGCCCTCACTGTCATATATGACCCGTGCGCCAAGGCTCTTCGCTATCCGCACCGTATTATCTCTAGAATGGCCATCAACGACAAGTATCTCGTACCTGTCGCTCCTAAGGTTCTTCCGTATTCCATGTATTACCTTCGCTATGTTCTTCTCCTCGTTCAGAGTAGGTACAACTATCGATACATAATCATTCATTTCATCGTGCCTGATGAGAATATCTTTATCACATCATTATCCTTTAGAATATAATCCTTTGGTATGCGCAGCTTTTTCCTTGCATCTATCCCGTACTTCATGCCTTTTGCTATGTCCGTATGTATCCTCTCGGCAAGCTGCAGCGCGGTGGAGCCGCTGTCCATCAGCACAGCGTCAGGAAGGACGTTGCCGAAATGGTCGGTAAACTTGTTCTCATCCTCAACAGGGTAGACGACTATCTTTTTCAGCACATGGAAGACAACCTCATCGAGTATGTCGTTTATGCCGGTGCCGTTGTGCTTCTTCACATAATCATCCATGATCCTTATGCCATTCATCTGTTCTTCCGTAGGCTTTCCAGTCACATGCACGCTGCCTCCGGTATACCTTACGATCCCTGCCGCCTCTGCCTTCTTTATGGCAAGCTCTACGGCTCCGGAGCATCCTATCACCTCATAGTTCCTCAACCTGCCCTTAAGCCAATCAAGCTTCTTCGGATCAGCCTTATCCATCTTGTTCGCAGCTATGACCAAAGGCTTGCTGTCGTCGAGGAATCTGGATGCGAACTTCGTGCATTCATCTGCGCTCCAGTTTATCCTGCTTGTGGTGAGATACTCCGAGGCTACGGCATGCCTTATCTGCTCGTATGTGGCTTTGAAACCTGAAAGAAGGGCATGCAGTCCGCTCACAGAATCATCGTTCCTCGAGAGCTGCTGCATATGCCTTGCGACTATCCCTGCAATCCATTCAACAAGCTCATTTCTAACCATTAAAACCTCTTCAGCAGGGTCTGCCCACTCCGTCCTCTCGCCATGCATATCCGTCTCACCGCTGGCATCGACTACCTGTATCAGCGCGTCCGCACCTGCCAGATCATTAAGGAACTGGTTGCCCATCCCCTTTCCGAGATGCGCTCCTGGCACAAGTCCTGCAACATCCACTATGTTGACAGGGATCTTCCTTATGCCATTCATGCATGTGGAGTTCCTCGGCCTGCATTTGACTCCTAATTCGGTCTCTACGCACTCCTTTGGCACATGCGCCACTCCAAGATTCGGCTTTATGGTGGTGAAGGCATAATCCGCTATCTGCACATCATTCATGGTAAGGGCAGAGAATATTGTCGATTTGCCCTTGTTCGGTGCGCCTATCAATCCTATGAGCATAAAATCATCCAAAAGCGGCTGTCTTTAAGCCAAGTCCAGCATAATGATACTATTAAAAAGCTGCGAACATATTAAAAATGTGCATGAAGCAATTATTCTGTGGTAAAGATGCCAAAGGAAAGCGCTGATGAGAAGAGAGTTGTTGTAGTAGACCCAAAGCTGATAATGGAGCGCATGCTTCATTACAGGGAGAGGCAGCACGCATGGCACGCATTCAAGAGAATATACTGGGGCGTGTACGCGTTCATCATAGGGATAATACTGCTGTACTACAGCGCATTCAACCTTACGCTCAACCTTTTCTTCGGGATAGCGGTAATGCTCTTTGCAGTGATGTACATAATATCAGGGCTTGTAGAGTCGCTGCACCACAAGCTAATGAAGAAATACGGCTAACTTTAAGATCGGCTGGTTTAGATGCAAATAAAGATGCCTAACATATATTATAGCAAGAATGTGAAGTTCTTTTTAGCCATACCTGTGGCTTTAATGCTGATTTCCATATATCTTTCACAGGGCATAGTTCTGGACTCGTCGCTCGGAGGGGGCATAACCATGCTTCTTCAGACCAACACTACGATGAGCGCATCGCAGATCTCCTCACTTGTAAGCTCAAAACTAAACACGCCTTCTCCGACAATAGTCACGAGCCAGGGCAGTGTCGGCATAACAATAGCCGCTAACAAGAGCATCTCGGATGCTGAGAACTACCTTATCGCATTCTACTCATACAATTCAAACTACAGCGCCTATTACGTCAATTATACCAATTACACTATAGGGCTGCAGAGAAGCCCTTCAAATGCGACCCTTCTTGCGCTTAAGAACAGCTCCTCTGCAGAGATGGCGCAGAACCTGAAAGGAATGTCCCAAAGCCTCTCTTCAGAGCTTAACTCACTGAGCCCGTTTGTGCCTGTGCAGAGCTACAATACAAGCAATCCACAGGAGATGCTGCAGGTTGCACAGTCTGCCTACTCAAATGCAAGCAGTGTATACAAGAATCAGGTAATAAGCAAGCTGCATTCGATAATACCTTTCACCACCTACTCTTACGAACAGATCTCCCCCCAGCAGGGGCAGTACTTCCTAGGCACCGTGGAGCAGATAATAATCATCGCTTTCATACTGATATCGATAGTCGTACTGATAATATTCAGGAGCGCAGTCCCGTCATTCGCCATAGTCTTCGGAGCTGCAAATGACATAATAGTTGCTCTGGGCGCCATGGCAGTATTCAAGATCCCATTGGGGGTCACCAGCATAGCCGGTCTACTCATGCTTCTCGGTTATTCCATAGATACCGACGTGCTTGCAGGAATAAGGATACTGAAAAGGAGTGAAGGCACGCCTGAAGACCGTGCATACTCTGCGTTTAAGACCGGAATAACCATGACTAGCACTGCCATACTTGCATTCGGTGTGCTCTTTGCCATATCCATAGTGGAGTATGTGCCGACATACTATGAGATAGCGGGCGTGGTTCTCTTCGGCCTTATAGGAGACATACTTACGACATGGCTGGGCAATGCGGTCATGATACTTATACATGCAAAGAGAAGAAGGAGAATATAATGGCAGCAGGAAAATACCTAAAGGACTTCAGGATAATCTCTCTGGTAGCGATAGTGGTGCTTCTTGCAATACTCGATTATCACTATGGCCTTCATATGGGCGTGGAATTTGCCGGCGGTACTGACATACCGATAACACTGCAGACTGCGGTGAATCCTTCGGAGATGGCAACAATAACGGGCATACTCCAGCAAAGACTCTCTACCTTCGGCTTGAAGCAGATACAGGTAACCGGGATAGGTAACTCACAGGTGCAGGTGGAGATACCCACAGTCTCTCCATCAGAGATAAACAGCACAATACAGATAATCAACTCGCAGGGAATATTCCAGGGAATAATAAACGGCCAGCAGGCGATAAACGGGTCATCGATATTATCGGGCAGCGTCGGAGCCGCACAGCCTATAGAATCAGGAGGCAACGTAACCTGGCAGGTCAACTTCTACATAAACACTAACGCTGCGGAAAAGTTTGCAAAAGTGGCGTTCGGCCAGGCCAACAAGCCGATATACTTCTTCCTGGACAGGCCTACGTCTGCAGTAATGCTCCTGAACAGCTCATTGGTGCAGGGAAACCTGACATTGTCAAAAACCTCCGAGATAACGTTGCTTCAGAACACGCTTGCCCTTAAAGGGAGCGACATACCTCTGAAGACCTACAACCCGGGGCAGAACTACTCGTCCATATACGCATTCCTCAATTCAAGCAGGTCAAAGTACAACACGGTAATACTCGCATTCAATACTCCAAATGTGCTAGTGCAGGATGCAAACTCGCTTAACTACACGCTATTATTCCATACTGCACAGAACATGACTCCTGCCATCGGCGTCGTTCAGTCGAATGTTACGAGTACTGAGGACATAGTAAATTCATGGCCCGCAGTCGGCCTTCTGTCAGCGCCGATACTCAATGCAGGTGTAACAAACGGGAACATAAGCCAGGGATATATAATATCAGGAGCGGCACCAACCACTCTCCCTCTTCCTGCAAAGATTGCATATGCGGACAACCAGTCAAAGACAATATCCAGCATACTGCAGGGAGGCGCACTTCCTGTTCTGGTAATAGTGGGCACTCCCACAATAACTCCGCCTACGATAGGATCGAAATTCGAGGGAGTAAGTATAATAGCACTTATAATAGCAGTATTCGCAATAAGCGCAGTGATAGTATTAAGGTACAGAAAAGCCTTCCTGATAGCGCCAATACTCCTTACCACATTCGCAGAACTCTTCATAATCCTCTCGATAATAGGACTGATAGGCACAATAGATCTTTCAGCAGTGGCAGGAATAATAGCGGTAATAGGTACTGGGGTCGATGCACAGATCATAATAACCGATGAATTGCTCGTCGCCCATGGCTCCGACCCGCATATGATAAAGACAAGACTGGGAGATGCCTTCTACATAGTATGGGCGGATGCTGCCCTTCTTGTCATAGCCATGATGCCCCTATTCTTCACAACATCGCTAATATCGGTAATAGGCTTCTCCGAGTCTACCATAATAGGCGCGCTTCTTGGCGCGTTCATAACCAGACCGACGTACGGTTCAATAATATCAAAGCATTATTCAAAGTGATAGCATGCCAAGGTACTGTCCTACATGCAACAGGTCAGAAGCAGAGGTAAAATTCTATGGCAACTTCTGCGAGATCTGTGCAGGCGAAAAGCTCTCAGAGGATCTTAAGAGCAGCGTCGAGCTTGAGCGATGCAAGGAGTGCGGGCGCATCAGGGTGAAGGGCCGCTTCATAGGCGAGAACCGTTCAAATCTTGAAGAGGGCATACAGCAGCAGTTCAAGAAGAATCATGTTCATGTTGTCAGCTATGATGCAAAGGAGGCGCTTGCAAGGATATCCATCGATGGCCCAGAAGGGAAGCTGACCATTGACAAGACAATAAAGCTAAAGTATATCAAGAAACTCTGCGACAGGTGCTACAAAATAAAATGCGAATACTACGAAGCGCTGTTCCAGCTCAGGGGAGACAAAAGCAGGATTGAGAAGGTTATAAGGCATGCGAAGGCTCTCTTTGAGAGAAACAACGAATTCATATCGAAGATGGAATCCAAAGACGGAGGCATAGACCTCTATCTGAGCAATAAGAAGCTGGCAAGCGAGTTTGTCGCATACTATAAGCTGTATCCGAAGATGTCATACACTCTTGCAGGGGTAAAATTTGGCAAGAAGCAGTACAAGAACATCTATGCAATACACCTGTGACTAAGTGCACAACAGAATATCATAGCTATGTCAACTTGACTAGTATTATGCTCTTTGCTTTCCCATAGTTTGTATTAAATGTCACAGTGTAGTATGTCTGCATGCCGATTACATACGGCAAAGAGCTTACTGTGTAATTAAACAAAAGGCTATCGTTCCTGCCGATGTTATAAACCGAGTTTACAGGTATGGCATGCGTGGTAACGTTTGGAGTAAACATCTCTGCCTTAGTGTAATTATCATAATAAGGGGTGATGAAGTTTAATTTTGAATATGAAACATTGCTTAAAACAGGGGTTGGCGAAGCGTATCCTGTCACATTTAACATAACTGCCGGGTTGCCAGGCATCTGCACTGAAGGCTCCGGGGCAAAACCACTTATTACTGAAATGTTTGAGATAATCATATTTGAAGCATATGGGTTATTTATGTAGAAAGAGAGGTCTGCAGTAATTGTATTGGTACTGCCAGTCTGATTATTACCTGAATTGACAATCATAATATCAGGGCTTGAAGGCAACACTGGAGACACATAAAATCCGTATGTAGCAGAAGTGCCATCGATCACCAAATTTATGCTGTGCTCTCCTACTCCAAGATGCCTGTTGGCAACTACTATATCATAATATTTTTTATACGCAGTATTATTGCCATCTATATAAACGGAAACGTTCGTGTCGTTAGGGGCTATGTTTCCTAAATCAAGCATAATTGTATTGTTAAGATACCCGATAAAGGTGACCTCCGGATAGATGGTCCTGTTGTAAAGCATTTCCGAAGCATAGTAACCGAAGTAATTTGACGTTGCAATCATATATGCCAATTTGTTCATTGCTGTGCTGTTGTTTATCTGCGGAAATCCCTCTCCATAAAATCCGTGCAATTCATATATTAGTTTTAGCCAGCTTGTAGATAAATCCGATGCGGACAAATCATTGTAAAAAGTTCCATTCAACTCCGTAGTGACTGATCCCGGACTGGAAAAGGCGCCTCCCACCGGAATCGTTGCTATTCCGACCCCAAGATTATTTACAGGTATTATTCTAGCATAATGTGAACTATTTATACTCTTGGCAGATAGCGGATAAAAGTAATTGCCCTTATAAAGCAGCATTAAAACGTTGGCAAAATAAATGACACTCTTTCCAGACAGTTCAAGGGAAAAGGCCAACTGAAGTGAACTTAGTCCTGAAGGCACTATGTTATATCTTTCAACCTCTGCCAATGTCGTTCCGCTGAACAAACCCAATACATTTGTCGCATTCAGCACAATTTGACTAAGCAGAGGATACTGCGTATACCAATCAGAGCTATTCGCATTGGAGATATTATACTGACTTGACTGGCTTGAAAACGAACTGATTGCACTGTATATGCTTGGTTGAGTTTTTGTTAGGTTCGCAAAATAACCATTCTGCGAGTAGTTAAATACGTCCTGATATGCGCTGTTGTTGCCAAACACATACCTTAAATTAGCACCATAACTAGTTATCTTCTGATTCAGTGAGGAAAGTGCAATTGCATTATCTGAATTTGTTTTGTAAGTTGAATAAGAATATGCAATTATCCCTAAGATAATAATTACCAAAACCGCGATTCCAATAACTGCTTTTGATACCATAAGTACGCATCCCTGCCAAACATAACTTAAGATGAAATTGAACATTTAAATAACTTTAGACAGGACTAAACATATCGGTAAGATGGCATCTAAGAAAAAGTCAAATATGGTAAATTCAAAGCAGCAGTCAGCTTTCGAGTTCATAACTACTTACGGATGGGCCATACTTATCCTTGCAGTAGTCATCATAATGCTCTATTACTTCATTGGAATACCTTCAACGGCGGTTCCAAACCAATGCAAATTTGTATACGGTACAAACTGCCTCGGAGTTGTTGCGTCTTCTGCAAACGGAATTACGAAGATAACGGTGGTGATGACTAACTCACAGAATTTCCCAATCTTTAACCCTGCCATAAAGTTCGCCACGGATTCCTACGGCAATTTATCTTCAACATGCCTGCCAGCAGGCAACATAATTCAGCCAGGTGGCGAAATGATATGCAATATGACTATGCCTGTTTATGTTTCTCCAGGCGCTACGATCACTGGCAATACTTACCTTAATGTTACTGCGTGTCCAAGCGGCAATATCAACAACTGCCAACCAAAACAGGTCCAGACATATAAAGGCAGCATTATAACCAGAGTAACCTCACAGCTCCAAAGCCCTCCGACCACTTCATCCACGACTTCATCCACGACTTCCACTTCTACATCTTCCACATCTTCCACTTCTTCATCTTCAACATCATCTTCAACATCGTCTTCAACTTCTTCAACAAGTTCTACAACCTCTACAACAACCGTAAGCTGCTCTCCAAGCTCACAGAGCTATACGACTCCGGGGACTTATGCCTTCACCACACCTTCAGGTTGCGGGCCATCAACAGTCTATACTATAAGCATGGCCGGAGGAGGCGGAGGAGGAGCTATATCTCAGTTGATGTTCTGCACAATACAGCAGACCGCTCCTCCATACTGCGGTTATGCTGCAGGTGCCGGAGGAGGCGGAGGAGGATATGAGGTCATAACTGCTTCTGGACTGGCAGCAGGGACCACAATAACCGTAAACGTAGGCTCAGGAGGTGCGGCATACTGCTCCGGAGGATGCAGTGCGCCATCAGGAGGAGATGTGAGTTATTCTGGAGGGGCAAGCAGCGTAAGTGCGACAAACCTTGCAGCAAGTGCAGGAGGAGGAGGCGGAGGAGTCGAAGCAACACAAATATACGCAACAGTCTGCAGCGGGAACCCACCGCATGCATCTGTCGGAGGGGCAGGCGGAATCAATACCTATAGCGGAAGCGCAGTAACCTCGGTCGTGGCAAATGATATAGGAAGTATGGGTGAGGATGGACCAAGCGTACAATGCTCAAACCCTGGAGGTGCCGGAGGGGCTGCCGGAGGGAATATAGGTGCCGGAGGGGCTGGCGGAACGACAAGCGGAGTTGCCGCAGGTTCGGGTGGAATTTACGGAGGAGCAGGTGGAGGAGGAGCAGGCGTTTCAGGCAGTCTCGCAGCAGGAGGGGCAAACGGAGAGGTAATAATCTCCTGGAACTGAAGCAGGGTTTATAGTATAAAAGGTATTATCTTTTTCTTATCCCTTGAATATGAGGCATAACCTTCGGGAAACCTTTTGCTGAGCGTACGTTCCTCGATCATTATCCTATACAAGTAAATGCCAAGCATTACTGCAACAATAACAATGCTGCCTATAAGAGACCTCAATATCAATCCATAACCTAGCAGCATAAGAAGAGCGCCTGAATACGATGGATGCCTGACATATTTATACGGTCCGTTCTTTATCAGAGCATGTTCCTTATATATTCCAACTATCGGGGAGAATTGTTTTCCTATAGTAAGTATCGCCCAAAATCTGAATACCATTCCAAATGCAAACAAACCTAGTCCTACGTATGTAATCCATGGCGGAATCAGGAATATCCCGTTTAATGAGAGGTATAATGCAAGTGCGATGCAGAAAAAGCTACCTATGATTATTAATGCCGTTGATCCGGAATCTTCAAAAGTTATTTTTCCCCTATTTCTTATGAAAGGCGTAGTCCAGCTGAATATCATTTCAAACACAAACCATATCAGCCAAAGGATATAGAATATGGCAAACGCAATTATGCTGGGGAACAACTCAATCATGCTGTATACTGGCATTTTCTCATTTAGATAAGGTTTATACAATGAGGAATACTTAACAATTAATAAATATATTCATGAGAAATGCATAGTATGCGACCTATACTCAGCCAGTTCAAAGATGAAGGATTCAGCTTTCCGGATTATAAAAACAGCAATATGCAGATTCTTAAGGAGATAGCTTACGGCAACAACAGGCGTACGGGAAGCAAGCCCAAGAAGATATTTATGGTAATAGACGGATTAGGATACAATCTGCTTTCAAAAGCAGTTCCTAATCTCCCAGGCTATCCTGAACTGAGCAACATATCTACGGTATTCCCATCAACTACTTCCGTAGTATTATCATCTATAGAGAGCGGAAAGACACCTTCAGAGCACGGCATAATAGCATGGCAGGTGTACATGAAGGAGATAGGAGGCATAACACTTCCTTTTAGGGATTCGTTAGTGCTATCAAAGAACTTTAAGCTGAGCAGTGCCGGTATTCCACCGATAATACCTGAGCCGAGGATGCTATATAAGATAGAAGAGAAAAAAAAGATGCTGTTGCAGTATCAGGAATCGGTAACCAGGCCTCACGACCACATGCTTAAGAATACTTCGACAAATTACCATGCTTCGCACATGGATATGCTGGTAGGTCTGAAACGCGAGATACTCCTCGACAGGTATGATTTCATATATGCGTATACTGATGTGATAGACCATGCACAGCATAGATACGGAGTTTCATCAGAAGAGGTCTCCCACTGGGTCAAGACCTTCATCAGTGATTTTGAGCGAATTCTCCTACCTGCAATCATAAGGAGCGATTACAATTTAGTCATAACTGCCGATCATGGGACCATAGAGGCCTCAAACAAGATATCTGTAAGATACGATGACAAAATTATGGATTATCTGCTAATGCCGCCTTACGGAGACCCTAGGATAAGATACTTCCATGTCGAATCTGGAAAAGAGGAGCGCTTTGAACGGCACTTCAATAATAAGTATGGTAAATACGCCCTTCTACTAAAATCTGACAGCGTGATAAAGACAGGGCTATTTGGAAACAAGAGCGTAAAAGATAATATAAGGGCAAGATTCGGCACCCACATCGCAATAATGAAGGGCCACGGAACTTTTGACTATGGGTACCCTGTCACTCCGCCCAGACATGGCTGGTCTACGATCGGGCACCATTCAGGTATGTCTGAAGATGAGATGCGCGTTCCTTTAGTGGTATACTGAACAATTAATCACACTACTCTGTGCCTTTCCACTCTTCCATGAATCTTGCAACATACTCGCGCATAAATCTGTCTCTTCTATTTGCAATCGCTTTTCCCTCCTTAGTATGCATTCTGCCCTTAAGCAAAAGAAGTTTCTCGTGGAAATGATTCAAGGAGGTGCCTTCCGAAGACTTATACTCCGAAAAACTCTTATGCCTCTTAGGCTTAACCATGGGGTCATATATCTGCCTCTGTTTATATCCCCCATACGCGAAGCATCTGGCTATGCCTATGGCGCCTATAGCATCAAGCCTGTCCGCATCCTGCACTATCCTGCCTTCCAGCGTATTCATCCTGTCCCTTACTCCGGCACCCTTGAATGAAACGTTATCCACTATATAACAGACCTTGTCAATAACATCAGGATCAGCATTTATGCCCTCAAGCCATTCTCTTGCCGCTCTTCCCCCGGCCTTCACGTCGCCGCTGCTGAACTTCCAATCCTTTATGTCATGAAGAAGCGCGCCAAGCTGCACGACGGTCATGTCCGCATCCTTTTCCGTCCTTGCTATTCTTTTCGCAGTATTCCATACTCTATAGACGTGCCACCAGTCATGCCCCGTTCCTTCACCGAACATTGTTTTCTTAACATGTTCTGCCGTGAGTTTTAAGATGTCTCCATCCGACATAAAACCACTACGCATGCATCTCGCCACGCAGGCATTCTATGCGTCTCCGAAGTTTCCCCGGTAAGCGAAGTCACTGCTTCCAAACGAGAATAGCAGAAGATATCCATTCTTCGTCTCAGCATATCCCTTCAGCTCCAGCGGTATGTCATATTGCGCAGATAAGCATCCTGAGAAGTTCAATGTTGCAGGCATGTATCCCTCCCGCATTCCGGCCAGCGTGCCGTTTACCATTACTGTGGCCGTACCGTTCATGTTGTAGCAAGCCTGTCCTCCATATGAACTGAGGCCAAATGACTTTATCGATACGTTGCCAAGCGTCTGTAGCTCCGCTATCTGATCCGTGGCATTTAGGAATATCTTATATGGCTTTGACCATACGCAGGAAGGCCCATGCAGTATGCTATTCGGAGTATGTGTTGTAATGCACACTGTCCCAGGTTCAGTGAGGTTTGCCAATGTCGCATTGATCAAGACAAAAGCGTCGTTGTTATGCAATATATCGAGGTATATGTTTGTGACATTGCCGTCTTTATTATAGAAGAAAATGACCCTAGGATCGCTCTTATTCACTATCACACTGCCAGTATAGTT
>JAKAUU010000029.1 GCA_021817505.1 Microcaldota archaeon
GGATTGTGATCCACTATCGCAGGAATCTTGTTATTAGGAGAGATTGCAAGGAACTCCGGCTTGAACTGCTCGCCGTTTCTCAGATTTACATTTATTGTCTTGTATTCCAGGCCGCTCTCTTCCAGGAATATCTTTATTTTGTAACCGTTAGGCGTCGGTGCGTAGTATAAGTCTATCATTTAATCGCTGGTTCTTTGGATATTTAGATTATAAAAGACTTGCCTTGGACCGCGTGCACCGGACAGGTTAATCAGGAAACAATATGCGTGTCTGAACTCTTGATTCATCACTGCACGGTTATCCCTGATTCTTGCGCAGGTATTTCTTATAGGTAAATTCATCTGCTTCTTTTGTTTCGGTTATCGTCCATCTGTCGAGGTCGATTTTCGGGAAGTAGGTGTCGCCCTCATACTTTTTCCTTATCCACGATATATGCAGCGTGTCTGCCAAAGGCAGTGTTGCGGCGTATATCTGCGCTCCACCGATGCTAAATACCTCTTTTGAATAGTTATGCGTTTTTTCGATCGCTTCTTCTATCGTCCTGCAGACTGTGATGCCGTCCTGCTGGTCCATCGTTGTGCTTACCACTATGTTTATCCGGTTTGGCAGAGGCCTGAACCTTTCGGGAAGCGAATCCCAAGTGCTTCTGCCCATTATTACGGTATTGCCTACGGTAAGTTCCTTGAAGAGTTTCATCTCCCCCGGTATTGACCATGGAACCCTGCCATTGGCGCCTATTACCCGGTCATCTGTCATTGCAACTATTATGCTTAGGGGCATGCTCATACCGCTATCTCAAATTCTATCTTGTCGAAGCTTTTGTAGTTCTTTATCGATGTGTCGGTGCATTTCCATCCGAAGAGGCCGGGGAAGTTGTTTGTTTCTATGGTTGGCTGGGCAAATGCGCTGGGATCTCTTGATAGCTGCTCTTTTGCCCCTTTCAGATGGTTCTCGTATATGTGCACGTCTCCAAGGAAGCCCCATAGCTTTCCTTCCTTAAGGCCCGTTTCCTTTGCCAACAGGTGAAGAAGCAGGGCATAGCTGGCTATATTGTATGGGAGGCCGAGCATCGTGTCAACGGAACGCTGGTTCCATAGAAGATTGAGCTTGTCGTTTATTACCGTGGTCTGAAATCCATAATGGCATGGCGGAAGAGCCATCTCGCCGATCTGCTGCGGATTCCATGCTGAAACTATCATTCTTCTGTCGTTCGGATTCTTCTTCAGCGTCTGTATAAGGTTTGCAAGCTGGTCGACTCCCTGACTTGTGTAATCGGCATCGTGTCCCTTGTAAGGGGCGTTGAAGTGCCTCCATTGGAAGCCGTATACCGGGCCGAGGTCCCTCTCCTCCACCATCCTTCTTTTAGTTTCATCCGAGTGGCCGTATGGAACCAGCTTCGGGCTTGCCCATTCGTCCCATATGTGGTTACCCCTCTCCTGAAGCCATTTCTTGTCCGTGATTCCCTTAATGAAGAATTCAAGCTCCGAAGCTATTGACTTGAAGCCCATCTTCTTTGTAGTGAGAAGCGGGAAGCCGTTTGCCATGTCATGCTCGAATGCGGCTCCTGCTATTGTCAGCGTCCTTACTCCGGTCCTGTTTTCCTTCCATTCCCCTTCATCAAGTATCCTCTTGACTATCCTAAGGTACTGTTCATCCGCAGCAGGGATTGTCTTGGCTTTCTTTTTTCCGGCAACATTCCCTAATTCCTCCACCTCCGCCTTCTTGGCAAGAGACAGATTATGCTCGTCCGATTGCTTTGCCTCCGGCCTGGCTTTCGTTTTGTTGTTCATCTGCTCAACTCGATTTCTCGATAGAGAGGAAAACGTCGTGTCATTTCCACCACTCTGGCCCTTACTTCCTTGAGCTTCTGATTTTCCTTTAGGCCTCTCCTAAACTTTTCCAGATATGCCGGCAGTTCTTCCTTATTCTCAGGAAGATGCTCTTCCCTTACCTGGTTTATAGCTTCTGCGAAAAGGCCGCCTATAATTTCCATCTCCGGCTCCTTCATGCCCCTCGTCGTAATGGCAGGCGTGCCCAATCTTATGCCGCTGGGGTAGAATGCGCTTGATTGCTCATTAGGTATGGTATTCTTGTTTACCGTTATGCCTGCCGCGCCCAAGGCCTCCTCTGCAAAGATGCCCAGTCCTTTGCCGAATGGAGTAAGGTCTATCAGTATAAGATGGGTGTCGGTGCCGTTTGTGACAGTGGTTAATCCGTTTTTCATCAGCGAATCCGCAAGGGCCTTTGCATTCCTGACTACCTGGCCAGCGTACTCCCTGAATTCCGGCTTTGACGCCTCCAGGAGCGCCACGGCTACTGCCGCCGTCTGATGGTTATGTGGACCGCCCTGCATGCCTGGTATTATCGTCTTGTCTATCTTCTTTCCGAGATCCGGATCCTTTTCCATGCCTTTGTCTGTGACCATTATCATGGCTCCTCTCGGGCCCCTTAGCGTTTTGTGGGTGGTGGTCGTGACCACATGCACATAATCGACAGGGCTCTTGTGCATGCCTCCGGCAACCAGTCCGGCTATATGCGATATGTCAGCCACAAGGTACGCGCCCGACTCATCAGCTATCTTCGAAAATTCCTCAAATGGGAACTCTCGCGGGTAGGCAGTGTAGCCGACCCAGATTATTTTCGGCTTATGCTCCCGGGCAAGCTTCCCTGCCTCTTCGAGGTCTATGCTGCCGTCTTTTTTAACGTGATACGGTATGCTCCTGAAAGCCTGTCCTGTGACGCTTGTCTTCCATCCGTGTGTCAGGTGTCCACCGTGAGTAAGGTCGAGACCCATTATCGTGTCTCCGGGCTTGCATATCGCAAAATACACCGCAAGGTTTGCAGGCGAACCCGAATAAGGCTGCACGTTGGCATACGGTACCTTGAAGAGCTTCTTTGCGCGTTCTGATGCGAGCGTCTCTATCTTGTCGATGAATTCGTTGCCACCGTAGTATCTTCTCCCAGGATAACCTTCGGAGTATTTATTTGTGAGTATGGAACCGGAAGCTTGCATCACTGCAATGCTGGTGAAGTTCTCCGACGGTATCATCTCCAGCCCATCCTGCTGCCTGGAGAGCTCGGATTTGATGTATTCGTATAATTCAGGATCTGCATCCCTTACTTTATCATACCACATAAAAAGACCCTAAGATATCTTAATGAAAAATAATTTATGGCTATTTTGTGCAGGTTTTTACCGCACTGCTTATTTAAAGTGGAACGAGACCTCTCCTGCCCAGCTCTTTGGCAGCTTTATCCCGGTCATGTAGCTTATCGCTGCAAACTGGCCCTGATGGAAGGTCTCGTGCTCTATCAGCATCTGCACCACACCGTAGGCAGATCTCTTCCTGCCCATAGCCTCGTATACCTGTGACCCCCAGTCAGTTATCACTGATATTACCTTGAAGAAATATTCATCTGATATCTTTAGCGCGCCTATTAGCTCAGAATTTTCCCTTACCTTGAAGTTTTTCGGTGCCATTTTTGAAAAATCGGCCTTTTTATTGTCCAGTATGTCTGCAAAATGGCGTTGCATTAAAGCCAATTCATATATCTGTTTGGCCATGCTGTCGTATATCGGCCTGTCCAGATGCTTGTTCAGTATGTCTACTGGGACGACTTTTACAAGATCGTATGTGAGCTTTCTGGTATACTTCCAGTGCTCTATGATTTCTGATACCCTTTCTTTCATCTGCTCATTGTCTGCATCGTCCATAACGGTCACTTTTTGAAGAATCTGTTTACCCTGTCCTTCTTGTTCACAGCTTCATATACAGAATATCTTCTTATCACCATTGCCTTTACCGAATCCGGATCCGCATTTGAAAGCCGGGCCAGCCTGTCAGCCTGCCCTAGCTTGTTCGCATACTTGTTGTAGGCAGCTTTTGCAGCGGATAGTGCATCCCTTTCATGTATGCTGCTTACCTTGTTCATCGATAGTTCCTCGTTTTTCTTCCATACAGGTATGTCTTCCCTTGGTGCAAATAAAACGCAATTGAATATCGATGCAAGCTTTCTTACCGTTTCCTGTGACCTTTTCTTGTCCCCGGATATTATCACAGGGATGCCTGATTCCCTTATCTTCTCAACAAACCATGGCAGGCCTTCAGATTTTCCGGTATATAGCGAGACTATATTTCCATGAAGGTCCGTGCACGCTATGGCAGAGGTCTTCCCAGTATCTATGCCAACGATTATGTGGTTCATCATATCAGCATATGCTGCTGTTTGTGTAGCATACCGCGTTTTTCACAGTCTGTGGAATTGTTTCGTATTCGCAATTTGTAACGACCATGGGAGATGCCGTTATGTTGTAATAGTTTGAAAGGAGGTTCTGCCTTTCGAATACCTGCGGATAGTTTGCCAGGCATGATGATAGTGTTGCATTGTTCAGGCCGGTCTGGTTCGCTATCGCTGCAAGAGTCCCTGGAGATACGTAGGAGTTAGAGTATACTGACTGCAGGTTCTCTACAAATTTGTTGAATTCAGGCTGCTGCGATGCGCAGAACATATATCCTGCAAGAGCCTGCGCGTTTGTTATCCCATACTGCTTGGCGATATTTACGGATGACTGGGTATACAGCATCTTCAGGGTAACATTCACGCTGCTGTTGAACTCCTTCTTTATAGCCATTTCATTGGATAAACTCTGTATCGCTCCTGGAGAGTACGGGTCGAGGAACCAGAATACCTGTACCGGGCTCTGTTGTGTGCACGAGTATTTTCCTGCAAGCTTTATCACGCCTGTTGAGACAAGCCTGTTCTGTGATAGATTTGACGGCCTTATCACTCCTACAAAAGGGATGAAGTCTGAATTGTTTGAATCGTTTATCAGAACTGTGAAGTTGAATGATTGGTTTGTCGAGGGGTTGTATCCGCTGGCCTTGGCTAGCCACTCGTCTGCCCCCGGCATGTAATTTACCGTCAGGGTGCTTTTGTTGATGATGTAAGGTATTATTGAAAGAGAGGAGCTTGAGTCCGCATATGATGCGATGATTCTCTCAAAAGCGGTTTTCACCTGTGACGCATTGCTTTTAGGAACTATGCACGTGCCGTTAAATGATCCATACGTGCAGTTGATGGCACTCTCGTTCCTTATGATTATCTCTTTGTTGTATGCCATTGAGGCTATCAGCAGCACAAGCACTACGACAAGGACTATGAGCGCAAGGTGTATGCTGTCAAGGCCTCCACGCTTGCCTATCGGCCTTATTATCAGGCTATTCTCCTTTACGTTGCCTATCGACTGCTTTTTTGCCATTTTAAACACCATACGGGCCCGACGGGATATGCACATCTGCGGTATTGCACCGCGAATGTTTTGAACCCGTGACCATCACCTTAGGACGGTGCCACTCTATCCAAGCTGAGCTACGGGCCCTCGTAGCTTATTCTTGCACGGTAAATATAAATGCTTGCGGAGATTTCATGCATCGCTACGATAGCGTTGCGACTATTCCGTCTATCACTCCGTTTACGCCAATTCCCCCTGTTGACCTTACAACAAGCCTGTGGCTTAGGACAGGCCTTGCAAGGTAGAGTATGTCCTCCTTAGTAACTTCGGTTCTGCCGTCGATAAGCGCCTTTGCCTTGCCTGCCGCCATGAACGAGAGATCGGCCCTTGGGCTTCCCCCCATGACTACATGTATATCTGTTCTCGTAGCTTCGACAACCTTTGTTATGAATGCAACTACCTCGTCAGGTATTTTTACTGTTTTAGCCTGCTTCTGGAGCTCTAGTATGTCCTCTTTGCTTATTACCTTGCTGAACTCTATGTGCTCCTCCCTCTCCTTTATCCTTATCATTGCCTCTTCCGCCTGCTCCGTCGGATAACCTACATTTATCCTCATCAGGAACCTGTCTGCGAGCACCTTTGGTATCGGAATAGTCCCTTCTATTGTGAGAGGGTTCTGCGTTGCAAATGCTATGAACGGCTTTGGCAAAGGCATGTCCTCTCCGCCTATGGTTACCCTGCGCTCTTCAAGAACTTCAAGAAAACCGGACATGGTCCTTACCGGAGCCCTGTTTAGCTCGTCTGCAAGGAGTATATTTGTGAATACAGGCCCTTTCTTTAGCTTCACGTTGCGCTGCTCGTCCAGATATGTCGAGCCTATTATGTCCCCTATCTCAAGGTCGGCCGTGCACTGTACCCTTTTGAAGTCAGAGTCTATCGCAGCTGCAAGAGCCTTGGTCATGGTCGTCTTTGCTACTCCCGGAACCCCTTCCAGGAGGGCATGCCCGTCTGCCACCAGTGATATGAACATCAGCTTTAGTATGTCCTGATTTCCCGAGATGTGCTTCTCGAGCTCCTTTGTCACGTTGGCATAAAGAGATTTGGCATCCATTTTACCGTATCTATTAAACCAGGAACTGTTAATAATTCTTTCCGGTTTATATAGCCTTTAGATTCACGGCTTCTTTATAAAGGATATAAAGGCATTGCCTGCTATACAAAAGCTTTAAATTTAATAGCCTGAATATATGATTGTGCTTTTTATGATTGGAAAAGAAAACAGCGATAGCAAGCCTGTTTCGATAGCAAAGGTACTTGAAGTGCTGGAGCACAGGAAGAAGGGAGGAGAGCTTGGCTATGAACAGGAGCTTGTCTACGAATACGCTAAAAAGTTCTCAAAGTTAAGCGAAGCTGATTCTAAGAAGATGTACAAGGAGCTTGATGAGCTTGGCCTTAGAGACAAGACCTCTTTCAAGATAATAGAAGTAATGCCTATAGACATATCCCAGCTTAAGCTCATACTTGTAATGGAGAGGAGGGCTTTGGAAGAGCAGGAGATAGCCAATATAATGAAGGTTGTCGACAGCTATAGGAAATAATTCTTACTGGTGGGGTTCCGATGGAGGAGATAAGAAGAGATAATCTTGAAGAGTATGCAATAGTGTTAGACTACATGCCTTCAGGAAGAGCCTCGTCCGTTAGTGCAGAGCCGCTGATACAGCTTCTCGGAGAGAACAGGTTCACCCTCCTGGAAGCCGCTGCGAAGAAGCACGATATCAAGGCTGGAGAGCGCGTATATATAGGCAAGGGCGAGCGCGACAAGATCTCTATAATAAAGGGCAGATTGAACTATTCGGACCTTACTGAGGTTGCTAAGAGCGAGCTGCCCAGGGCCGTTTATAAGATAATAAAGGAGAATGAGAAGCACTTCGTTAGCGTCTTTAATAGCGCATCTCCGCTGAATATAAGGATGCATTCTCTTGAACTTCTTCCGGGAGTGGGCAAGAAGCACCTCTCCGCAATACTTGATGCGCGTGAGGAGAAGAAGTTTGAGAGCTTCGGAGATATAAGCGCCAGGGTTCCTCTGCTGCAGGATCCTGCAAAGCTGCTAACGGACAGAGTCATAGAGGAATTGAGGGGAGACAGCAGATTCTACATTCTGACAAGACCGCCGAGTGCGAGATAGACTGTTTGCCGCTGCCTAACGGCCTTTTCTTCAGGCATATGGAATAAGCTATTGTTAAGCATGTATTTTTCTGCAAGGAGCTGCCTAAAGCATACTGGTTATATTTAGAATAAGACCGGATTATGCCTTTTCCAGGTGCATCTGAGGCACGATCAGCTTTCTCTTGCTCGATTTTGATACAGGAACCTCCACCACATAGGCATTTCCGCGCTTTTCTATGACTACGCCTGTCTTGCCCTTGTATCTAGGATGGGGTATGTCCCTCTTATTGCCCTTTGGCAGCACAATTACCTTCGCACCTATGTCGAATGACTTTATCCTCTTGGTGAGGCCTAGCCTTGAAGGATTGTGTTTCTTTGATAAGTATCTCGTCCTGCCTGCGAATAATCCGTGGGATTTATTGACCATAGTAACTACCTAGAAATTATTTCAGCACTCTAATGTAAAGCATAACATATATAAATACCTTTCATTTCATTTATAAATGGTCTTTACATGGCAAAAAAACCCGCCACGAAGAAAGCTGGCAAGATAGATGTTAATCCTACCTTCAAGATAGAGAACATAGTGGCAAGCGCGGATCTGGGCGTTGAGCTCGACCTGTACGCTATCGCTAAATCCTCCGTAGATGTGGATTATGAACCTGAGCAGTTCCCAGGAGCTATATGCAAAATACATAATCCAAAGACAGCGATACTGCTCTTCAAGAACGGCAAGATAATCTGTACCGGAGCAAAGACTGAAGCTGACATAAAGCGCGCGATAGACCAGGTAGTCAAGATAGTGAAGAACTACATACTGACGAAATCATAATCAGGTCAGTATTTCATCAGTGAGATCACTCGGTTACTGCCAAGTTGCCCTCTTCCTCTAAGCGATTCCAGCTCTACCATGAACATTATGCAGATAACCTCTCCTCCCGCCTCGCTGATCAGTTCAGCTGCAGCTTTTGCGGTCCCGCCTGTTGCGAGCAGGTCATCTACCAATATTACCCTGCTGCCTTTGCTTATTGCATCCTTGTGCATCTCTATAGTGGCATTGCCGTACTCAAGCGCGTAGTCCTTGCTTATTGTGGAATATGGCAGCTTGCCTTTCTTCCTTATCGGTATGAAGCCCTTTCCCATCCTGTCCGCAAGAGCCGCGCCGAGTATGAATCCGCGGGCCTCTATCCCAGCAACATAATCAAATTCAGCTTCTGATAAATTCTCTGCCATGCCCTCTATTACGGAGGAAAAGGCGTCTGCGTCCTTAAGGACAGGGGTTATGTCCTTGAATACTATTCCTGTTTTAGGGTAATCCTTTACTTCACGAATCAGGGATTTTGCCCTGTCAAGGCGAACTTCCATTACAAAACCAGATTAATTGCTTGTTAGGCAGGATTATAAACGTTTATAAAGACAATTAACATTAATTATCATGCCGTGGCATAGATGATATGATGGCATCGAGGCATTTACCTAGTACACTGGCGCTTATCCCTGACGGAAACAGGAGGTGGGCCCAGCACAACAAGCTTTCAGTGTTGAAAGGCTACAAGCATGGAGTCAGCAAATTCATAGACTTCAGCGAATGGTGCGTCAACGAAGGCATACACAATATAACAGTATGGGCCTTTTCTTCAGAGAACATAAACAGGCCTAAGCGAGAGGTCAATGCGCTTTTCGGAATATATGAAAGAGCCGCAAATGACAAGAAGCTGATGGAAAGAATACATGAGAATCATATGCGCATAAACATAATAAGCAATCCGGCAGTCATGCCGAAAAAGCTTGTTTCCATACTTAACAAAATAGAGGAAGAGACGGCACATTACAACACTAACGTCGTTAACATGCTTCTCGGATATGGCGGGAGGGCGGACATAGAGTTTGCAATTCAAAAGATGAAGCGGCTCAGGAGATTCAGCGTCAGCGAATTTTCAAGGAATCTTATGTCAAAGGCGATACCTAACATAGACATGATAATACGAACCTCTGGAGAGATGAGGCTCTCTGGATTTATGCCATGGCAATCGGCCTATTCTGAACTTTATTTCTCGAATAAGCTCTGGCCGGACTTTTCCAAAAAGGACTTTGATATGGCACTTGCAGAATACAGCAGGAGGGAGAGACGGTTCGGCAAGTAATGTGTTCCAATGAAAGGCAAAAAGAAAAGTTTCTTCGACTACTCAGCATATTTTAACCTGAAACTGCCAAGCAGCACCTCGCTTATCGGAATACTGGTTTTACTCGGGGTTTTGGCAGGGGTTGTTTCAACCATAGCCGCACATTATAGGATATTGAGCGTAGTGGTATTGCTCAATGGTGCAAGCGAAGGCATCATAGTAGTTACAATACCTGCGATACTTGCCGCGATATTTTTTAAGCTCGTGATAAGAAGGCTGAAGATCAGGCATGCCATCTTTGCATCTTTGATAGCAGCTATCGTATATGCGCTGCTGATAATAATAGACGCGTTGGTTTTTGCCCTAATAAAAAGCAACGTGCTAGAGTATGTCATACTGATACTTGCAAATGTGGTCGTGTACGGATACTGGTTTGTCGTAGGGAAGATGGTCGTTGGACAGCGTAAGAGCGCTTCGATAACCTCTGCCTTCCATCCTATAATAAATATACTTTTCTATCTCCTTCTTGGCAGCTATCTGCTCGATATAAATCTGCCTCTCAACCAGGCTCTGATAAAACTTTATGCTGGGATGATAGTCTTCCTGGTCCTCGGATATCTCTCAATCTATCTTATAGAAAGGCCCGGCAAGAAAACATTGGACACCCGCCCTGTAGAGATATTCTCGCTCATGACGGAGCAGCTATTATACAGCATAACGAAGAACCAGAGCCCGGTACTTGCGAAAGGGACTAAGCGCAGCATAAGAATAAACCTGATGCTGCTTAAGGGCTCGAAGAACAGGTCGGTATTCGTGATGCCTGATCTGCATTACGGGCCTTTTGCAGGGGTTGAAGGAGGATTGCTGCCGGAGAGGCTCGGAAAGCTGATTTATGAAAGGTATGATGCTGTCCCTTTCATAATGCACGGAGCAGTAAATATAGACGATAATCCGCTTTACATGCACCAGATAGAAGAGATGGAGGAAAAGGTTTCGGAGCATACGAAAAATATGCTGAAAAACGTAAAGAAGAGGGCTTATGGCAGAGCAGGTTTCGGTTCCAGCGGAAGATGCCGTGTTGTTGACATATCCATAAACGGGGTTGAGCTTGTTCTGCTCAGCAAAGCCCCTTATGTTACGGAGGATATAGCAAGAGAGGTAGGGAATAGGCTTGAGGGCCTTGAAGCGTTAGCCGGAAAGGAGGTCTTCCTGGTAGACGCGCATAATTCAAGGTTCGAATCCGCGCCTGAGAAGGAGCTAAGAGGAGTATATGACGGCAGCAAATACGAGCATAGCTATGCTGATGCGATAAGGAGAGCCGTAGCCTCTTCCGGGAGGAGGGGCAGGCTCAAGTTCGGTTCCAGCACAATCAAACTTAAAGAGGCATTGGGAAAGCAGGATCTGGGCACCGGCTACACCAGCATAGGCATATTCGACTTCGGAGGTAAGCGGTTCTGCATCATATACTTCGATGCAAACAACATGCTGCCCGGATTCAGGAGCAACGTGGTAGCTTATGTGAAAAAGAACTTCGGCATTGACGCTGAGGTTTGCACTAGTGACACCCATTCCGTGAATACGATAGCCATGAATGCAATGAACTCTCTCGGCAGATATACTAATGAGAGCGAGATATACCCGTATCTCAACAGTATGATATCCGGGGCGCTTGAGAATATGGAATATGTGAACGTATCTGCAAAGCGGATCGTAATGGATGATTTCTATACCTGGGGAGAAAACTCCTTTGAAAACATACTTAAGATGGCAAGGGACATCGGAAATGTAGTAAGACATGTATTGCCTTTTGTCATAGCTGCCGCTTTTATAATAGCAGCATGGGTAATATATGCTGTTTAAGGGATGCAGCATGCCTATTGTAATCGACCCGCTAATGATTTTCGGTTTTCTGCTTTATATCGCCATACTCTCCCTATTTGCAATAAGGGCTGCCTTCTTCAATAGAAGGAAGCTTTACCCGATAGCGATTGCGCTTCTTCTGGGCGTTCTGATAGCGTTTATCTACAGTATGAATCTGCGGCAGACTGCAACAGTGATGTTCGGCATACTGCTCTTCAACCTCTTCCTTTCAAAAGAGCTTAAGGAGATAAGGATCCTTGTGGCGCTAATCGGACTGCTGTTTTTGTTTGTTTTCTATGCTGAAGGCCCGGTTGCTCTTTCTGTTGCGATGATGCTCGGGCTTTCGAGCGAACTCCTTTTCGGAAGAGAGTATGAGAATAAGGTAAGTAACAGGGAGATTGAGATAAGGAGGGATTTTGTCCATCTTTTCGGAGGGCTGGTGCTCTTTGTCGTATTTCTGACTTTGGGATATCCGCTTGATGGTTATATAATACAGTATTTGTTCGCAGCCAGCCTGTTGGTCGTATTCTATGCCGAACTCTGGAGGAACAGCAAGCTCAGCATGTTCCTTTACAGGATAGAGAAGCATAAGGATTATGTCGGCTACGGGGCGATATGGCTGGGGATAGGCACCCTTGTTGCATATGTGTTTATGGATAAGAGTTACTTCCTTCTTGCGCTTCTGGCGATATATTTTGCGGATCCGATAGCGACCTTTGCTGGCAGCTACAAGCCATTCGCAAAACTGCCGCACAACCGCAGGAAGAGCGTGGTCGGATCGCTTTCGTATTTTGCAGTAGTAGCAATCCCTGGATTCTTTTTGATAGGCCCTCTAAGCGTGGTCTTCGCAGCGGTTGGCGCATTGGTTGAGAGTCTGCCTATCGAAGTAGATGATAATCTCTCCGTATCGATAATCTTTGCACTGATGTACCTTGTGCTCCTCTATTCGGCAATAATATGAGGATCATAGCAAAGAGAAGTTCAGAAGCAGGAACGGCAAAACTCCCAGCACTACAAGACTTGCAAGAAGAACTATTGCTCCTGCAGGAACTCTTTTGTCTATATCTCTGTAAGGATTCTTCGCCTCTTCGCCTTTTAGGAATGATCTCTCGAAAAGCCATATCAAAGCCGCTGCTATCACCATTATGCCAAATATTGGTATGAGGCCCAATGCCCCGAATGTGCCATACGCCCCTATGAATATCAGCACATCGCCTATGAATCCTGCCGTTAGAGGTATGCCTATAGTCGCAAAGACTCCGGCTATGAACAGGTATGCCATTAACGGGTAGCTCTTCATCACCCCTGTTATCTTGCTTATTTCAAGCGTGCCATAAACCTCGTCCATGGTTCCGGCTATGAGGAAGAGTATCGATATGGCAAGGGCATGGCTCATCATTGCGTATGTTCCTCCTATCAGTCCGATATTATTGAATGAGGTAGAAGCGGCTATGCCTACTCCTATTATGCCCATATCAGTTATGCTCGTATAAGCTATAAGCTTCTTCATGTTGGTCTGTCTCATCCCCGCTATTGCAGAGTATATCGCGGAGAATGCGAATATTGCCGCCATGTATGGCGCGTACGTTGCAGCTACGGGAAGCATGAGGAACATCAGTATTAGGCCATAACCACCGAATTTCAGCAGGATTCCGGCAAGTATCATGCTGCCCGTGGTAGGAGCCTCGGTATGTGCGTCAGGAAGCCAGCTATGGAATGGGAATATCGGCATCTTTATCATGAATGAGAGCAGAAGCAGCACCATTACGATAATCTGGGTTGACTGCGGTATTAGGGAGCCGTTGCTTATCAGATATGCTATGTCAAAGCTGTGCGCAGGTGTTGCCGAGTATATCAGCATTATCGCTATCAGGAGAAGCAGGCTTGACATTATTGAATATATTATGAATTTTATTGAGGCGTAGCGTTTGTTGTATCCGCCATATATGAATATTATGAAAAACATCATGACCTCGGTTATTTCCCAGAAGACATAGAACAGGAACAGGTTTCCAGCCAGGAATATCCCGAGCGCCGACATCTCCGATATGAGAAGCACGCTTCCATAGAGCTGCTCCCTCTCCCTTATGAAATAATATCCAACTGTTGAAACCGCGACGAAAAGTATTGCAGTCATTGCGAGCAGTATCGCAGTTATGTTCGTTAGGGCAAGGTTGAATGAGAGATTAAACTGGCTTATGTAAAGCACTGAGAAGGATACCGAACCGTAGCCTGAACTCTTTGCGGAGTATATCGCAAATGCCGATAGCAGAAGCACTATTATCGAACATGCAATTGTGATCTTCCCCGCATGTTCCCGCCCCAGATATGCAAGTGGCACTAAGAAGACAATCGGAATTAAGACGATAATTGGCAATATTAGCGACATCAACTTCCACCATGGCCCATCAGGAATCCGGCGTATCTTGCTAGCACGGACTTGCCTGCTGAAGGGCTTACTTTTTGAAGTGCTTCCTTGAGATCGTCCATAGATAATGAATACTCTTTGGAATCATTTATCTCCTTTTCCATGGCCTCGGTCTTTGCAATGTTGCATGCCTTTGCAATGTCTGCAGGAGTGTATCCTTCCGTAAGTTCTGCCAGCTTCTCATAATCTACATTGCTGCTTATTGGAATCCCTTCTAGATTTTTCTTAAAGAGCAGCGCCCTTGAATCCAGTCCTGGAGGGCTTACGAATATTAGCTTCTCGAACCTTCCTCCCCTGAGCAGCGCGGGATCTATCCTCTCCGGGAAGTTTGTTGCGGCTACGACGACTATTCCTTTTGAGGATTTTATCCCGTCCATCTCCTGAAGGAACTGGCTTATAACCTGTGAGGCGAACTCGGATGCATTCTTTCTGCTTGGAGTTATGGCGTCTATCTCGTCTATGAATATTATGCTTGGGACGTTCTCCCTTGCCCTGTCGAAGGTCTCTTTTATTTTGGATAAGTACTGCTCGTATCCTCCTTCGGAAAGTTCTGCGCCAGACAAAGTTATCATCTTGACATCACTTATCTGACTAAGCACTGCCTTCATCAGCATTGTCTTTCCGCATCCCGGAGGCCCGAACATAAGGATTCCGCGGGTGTCCTTTACCTTGTATTTCGATATTAGGTTTGGATTCTGCAGAGGCACCTGCACTGCTTCATAGAGAGCTTTCTTTGCATCGTCAAGCCCTATGACCTCATCTATCTCTATGGAACCTTCTTCCTTGGAAAGATCCTCAGGGTGCACCCTGCGTTCGTAATCGTACTTGAACTTCTCGTAATCAGCGATCTGCTTCAAAGAGGTAGATGGCTTCCTGCCCTTTATTGTATTGGCCAGATCCTCAGTCGTAATTGCGAGTATCTTGCTCTCTTTGCTTGCCTCTTCGGATACCTCTCTGGCAGTGTCTTCGCATATTGTCTTTATGTCTGCTCCGGAGAACCTCTCAGTCATAGATGCAAGTTTATCGTAATCAACATTTTTGTCTACAGGCAGGCTCTTCAGATACATCCTGAATATTTTCTCCCTTCCGCTTTTGTCAGGAAGAGGCATGTATATTATTTTATCGAATCTGCCAGGTCGCATTATGCTGGGATCGATAAGCTGTGGGACGTTAGTTGATCCCACTATCACTACGCCTTTGGTTTTTATGAATCCGTCCATCTCCTGAAGGAGCGTGGCAAGAAGCTCGTTGCTTATGCTGTCGCTGGCGTTCTCCCTCTTCCCGGCCAGTGCGTCTATCTCGTCGAAGAATATTACCGCAGGGCTGCTTTCTGAAACCTTCTTGAATATGTCCGATATCTTCTTTGAGCCTTCGCCGTGGAACGGGGATTCTATATTGGAACTCTTGACATAGAAGAATTTTGCCCTTATCTCGTTTGAGAGAGCGCGCATCATCATTGTCTTTCCGGTTCCTGGCGGGCCGAAGAAAAGTATTCCTTTAGGAGGCTGTATCTTATACGCCTCTGCTATGTCCCTTTTTTCTATAGGATCTAGGACCGCATTCTTTAGCTCCTTTTTGGTTTGCTCGTAGTTTGCGATGTTGTCAAAACTTTCGTGTGCACTGGCCATATCCTCAAAGCCTTCGCCAAACTTCTCTATAAAGTCCTTCTTCACTACATCCAGAACCTGGACTATCCTTATTCCATTATACTCCATCATTAGGAGAATGACTGGGGTTATGAGGAATCCGATTATAACCATTGGATTTACGATTATCCCTGAAGCATATGAAAAGGCGATGAATGCAGCCAGTATGACAAGGGAGAATATGCTTGATTCTGCCCCTTTATAATAAGATCTGCTCTTTACCACATAATTTGTTATTATGAATATTGTCATCAGCCATACGAGTATCTGGAGGGACAGCAGCAGGATATTTGAAGCGAGTATGGGCAGCCAGTCGAAGAAGACATGCATGTCCTGGGATATAAGCTGGAAGCTGAATAATGTGCCGTAAGATGAAAGCAAAGACGGTACGAATGTGGCCATGGTGGTTATGCTTTTTGTAGGCACATAATAGCCAACATATGATCCTGATAATGCATTATGTGCGATAGTGGCGTTGAAAGCTATGGGAGACGTATTCTGTATCCCGGTCATCCCAGATATTATTGCGACAAGGAGCAGAGCGGTTACAGTCATGGCGATTCCGCGCTTGAGCCCTATTGCAAGTACACTGAGCACAAATATTGGTATCTCTATGAACATTCCCAGAAATGAGAACGGGAGCATGATGAGCACGTATGTAAGAGTTATGGTTCGGTAGTGCTTGTATCCCAGGAAGAGCGAGATTGCAACAAATATGCCCATGAACCATGCAAGCAGAGGGGATTGATAGACGACCATCGGGAAGGTCTCGCCCAAGAGCACTATGAGCCCCATCAACGGATTGTACATGGTTATTACAAATACGCCTATGAGCAGCATTGCAAGTATCGGATATGGATAGAACTGGAAGGCTAGAGCCATGGACAGGCATGCAAAGGTTATTGCTACTGCAT
The DNA here is from genome assembly GCA_021817505.1 of Microcaldota archaeon. Taxonomy (GTDB): domain Archaea; phylum Micrarchaeota; class Micrarchaeia; order Micrarchaeales; family CABMGC01; genus JAKAUU01. The sequence goes on from JAKAUU010000029.1 coordinate 16,371, forward strand.
CCCCGAAGTTCTTGCTGGTTGCAAGCTTCCTGAAAAGATCCTTTACCCAGTATGAGACTAAAGGAGCATATGTATATCTTCTTCTCTTTATCTGTGGCTTGGGCTGCTTCTCAAGGGAGAGCTTGTTTTTCTGCTTGGCAGTAGTGGGATTTCCTCCTTTGGAGCTACCTTCAGGCATAATCAACCCTATATATAAACATTTATAATAGACTTATATATAATATAAACTTGCATTGGCCCGTTGTAGCTCAATGGTAGAGCGGCCGCCTGTAGTTTGTCACTAACTAAACAAGTTAGAAAGCGGCAGGTTGTGTGTTCAATTCACACCAACGGGATCGCAAAATTGCAGGTTCTTAATGTTTTGTGAAGAATGTATAATGCATGCCTTGGTAGTGTAGTGGTCCAGCATACGAGCCTGTCACGCTTGCGACCCGGGTTCGAATCCCGGCCAAGGCGTTCTTTTTCATAATGGTGGGAATTTGGCAGCAGAAGAACTTATAGACGAAGTTGATAAAAAGGGAGATATTGTTGCAACTTATCCTAAGAGTGAACTTAAGAAAAGAATGTTCCTCCACAAGGCAGCATTGATAATACCGAGAACTTTTGACAACAAATTCCTTCTTGGCAAACGTGCAAAAGATAAAGAACCGTATGCAGATACCCTGTGCTGTGCAGTAGGCGGAAAGATATCTTCAGGAGAGAGTGCTGAAAAGGCTGCGATGCGAGAGATGCATGAAGAAGCAGGAAAAGAATATCCGTTAGAGGAAGTGACGTCCTTTGTGTATGATGGAGACGAATACAAGGCCATATTTACCATATTTACAACAAAAATTCCAATTAACCCTGAGGATTTACGACTCGATCCTAGAGAGACACAGTATTTAGAAGCCCTCTCCATTGAAGAGATACTTGATAATGTAAATAAGAACCCTGAAAAGTTTGCACCGACGTTTGTCGCTGCATTTGAGGGATTTGCAAAAGCAGTTAATAAAGGCATTAATGTGTAATAAACAGTTGTGGTGAGTATGTGATTGCAAAGGGAAGTTTTGAAGTAAAGCTGGGCCAGCTACAACAATATAATGACAACTCAAAGGCAAAACTTGGGCGTATGTCATTGGATAAAGAATTTTCTGGGGACCTTATAGCGATTGGCAAAGGAGAAATGCTCAGTTCCTTTGGAGATGTGGAAGGATCTGCAGGATATGTCGCCATTGAGGAGATAGTAGGAACACTTAGCGGTAAGAAAGGGACTTTTGTTCTCCAACACAATGCAACCATGACTCATGGGAAGCAGGAGATGAACGTGATTGTTGTTCCTGATTCAGGCACTGGGAAGCTTAAAGGAATCTCAGGTAAGATGAATATAATAATAGAGAATGGAAAACATTTTTACGAATTTGAGTATAATATAGAATAAGGATTTTATGAAGTACGACAAGCTTGTAAGGGACAGGATTCCTGAAATAATAAAGAAGGATGGAAAGACTGCCAAGACCCATTTTGCAGATGATGAAGAGTACATGAAAAAGCTTGCAGACAAGCTTCTGGAAGAGGCCAAAGAGTATGCTGAAGGTGGCAATGTTGAAGAGCTTGCAGACGTTCTGGAGGTTGTTTATGCCATTGCAATTGCAAAAGGCATCCATAAGGTTCAGCTTGATTCCATAGTGCAGAAGAAACGTGATGAAAGAGGAGCCTTTGAAAAGAGAGTAGTGCTTGATGAAATAGTGTAATCGTCATCTCTTGTACTCTATTTCAAACAGGCCCAGCTGCCCTTTGACTTCGTACGGTTCTATCGGAGTTATGTCAGAGAGAATCCATGCGTAAGCTCCGGGATATATTTTGCAGCATGCTTTCTTTTCGTCCTTTTTTGTCATCTTCCTTATGTCAAGAAGAGTTACAGTGGCAAATGCCTTTCCAGATATTGCAGACGCTGGATTCTTTGAAGCGCATAGGAGCAGTCTGCCTCTGTAGTTTGTCTTCCAGACTCTCGTCTCTATCGTCTTTTTTCCATTTAGGACAAGAGATGCCCATGGTTCCTTTAGTGATAGCGCCTTCATAATATTAAGAAGCAGGTTTGGCTAATAAATTTATCTCAGCCTTTGGGAATCGAGGTTCATGGGTGACCTTGACTCGACGTGCATCATGTTGCCAAGAACTCTTGAGAGATCCTCGCACT
>JAKAUU010000001.1 GCA_021817505.1 Microcaldota archaeon
CCAGTAGTTCCCTCAGATAATGCCTATTACTGCGTATCAATCGCGGATAATACGATCGGGGCATATTCCATATCATCCTCAATATTCCCGGGCCTCACGCTTCCAAACGGCGTCGCCTTCTCTCCTTCAGGAGAGTACGCATATGTTACAAATGGGGGAAGCAGCAACAATGTATTAATAATAAACACAGCTACAAACACTATAGCGTCTTTCATAACATCAGGCTTCTACCACCCGCATGGGATAGCATTCAGCCCTTCAGGAACCTATGCATATGTGGTAAACTCCGGAAGCCCTAACGTGGTGATAATAAACACTGCGACAAACACGATATCCTCTTCAATAACCTCTGGCTTTAGCAATCCGCTTGGAGTGGCCTTCTCCCCTTCCGGCACCTATGCGTATGTGACAAACGGGGCCAGCCCTAACGTAGTAATAATAAACACAGTGACAAACACGATAACCTCTTCCATAGCATCCCCAGGATTCGCCAGTCCGATGAGTGTCGCCTTCTCCCCTTCAGGAACATATGCTTACGTAACAAACTACAATTCCAACAACGTGGTAATAATAAACACAGCGACAAACACGATAACCTCTTCCATAACCTCGGGATTTGACAAGCCAATTGGCGTCGCCTTCTCCCCATCAGGCGCATACGCGTATGTTGTGAACTATAATACGAACAACGTGGTAGTGATCAACACCGCTACAAACGCCGTAACAGGATCTATCACATCCGGAGTGGATGCTCCGACAGGGGTGGCCTTCTCCCCTTCAGGAAGCTATGGATATGTTGCAAACCAGGGCAGCAACAATAACGTAATAGTAATCAATACAGGTACTGACATAACCAGCAGCATAAGCAGCTATGTATCATTAAAAGCTGCTACAAATCAAGTCAGCAACCCGTATGCAGGAGGCTCTACAGGCTTCTTTGGCAATCTTCCAGGGGCAACTACGGCAACAACTTCAGTATCTTCAACCTCAACCACTACTGTCCATACGACCGCCCCTGCAGGACCGCACCCAGTAACCACGTCTGGAGTTTCAGAACGGCTCTGCAACGACACCTCTGGGTATGATATAAACTACCATCCACTCAATGCGACCTTCAGCATAAAACCTGGAATCTCCTCATGCTTCTCCATGACTGCGTCAAATGTCCCTTCGAAGAGCATTCCGTCCCTGTCTAACATGTCTGTGATTACGGCGATAAACTACACCTTCAGCAACAGGAACTTATCCGCTAATGTTACAATGCATTATCCATGCGCCACTCCTGCATCAGACATCATCCCATTCATACTCAGGAACGGCACCTGGCATGAGATAACCCCGTTCACAATCAATGTTGCAACATGCACGGTTACATTCGCAGCTCCTTCGGATCCTGTAATAGCGCTCTTCAACACTAACTCCACATCTGCAACAACGACCCTGAACACTACTACAACAGAACCTGCAACAACCTCCCCTGCTCCCGGCCAGCAACAGTCTAATACCGGTTTAATAGTCGCGATTGTCATAATAGTTGCAATCATACTGATTGCAATAGTGGCATACCTGAGGATGAAGAGGTAACCCATATCTCCAGCTTCTCCGATGCTTTTGGTGCAAACGTTATAAATAATATGCGCAATATCTTTACAGGAGATTAATTGGTTGAGAGCAGAACTATGCGGATGATAAAGCCCGTCCTTGCGGCGCTGCTCTTCCTTGCAGCAACGTACTACTTCAGCTACATATTCAATCCGGGAAACAGCCAGGCCCTGCTGTTCATATCCTCTCCATTCAACATAAGCACAGAGGGAATGCCGCTGTTCAACATAGCCGCGCCTGCGGCCCTTATCTTCATAGTCGCATTCTACCTTAAGAACTTCAACGATGCATTTGTGAGGAAGGCTTCACTGCGCGTAGTATACGTCTTTGCCATAGCCGCAAGCTACATAAAGTCCCTCATAGGCATGTTCATATACAATGGCGGGATATCATTAGGCACATCCATAATAACGCTCTCCTTCATAGCAACATTCCTTATAGCCTTGGAGGTCCTTGTACAGGATAAGAAATCCCTGGAGCACATATACGGCCACTTCATGATATACATACTTGGAACGCTGCTGCTGCTTCTTGTTTTCTTCGCAGTGATATCATTCTTCATAGGATACAGTGCAACAGTGCATGTGATCGGCCTGCTTATCTTCATGCTCTTCTTCATACCTTACTATGAACGGGCGAACCTCTCCGCATTCTTCAGGAGAAGCGCGCGCTCAAGCTCCAGGAACATGGCATATGCCTCTGCAAAGAGATGAGCGCAGGGCAGTTTACTGATGGTTTGCGAAGTACTCCCTTACCTTCAGCGCAGCCTTCACCCCGCCTGCGCTTGCGGTGACCGCCTGCCGATAATAGCTGTCATAGACGTCCCCTGCGACAAAGACCCCTTCCATGCCTGTCTCGACCTCGTTCTTGGTTACAAGGTAGCCCTTTGCATCCATCTCAAGCTTGCCCTTGAATATCTCGGTATTTGGCTTATGGCCTATCGCGACAAAGACTCCGTCTATGGGCAGCTCATTCTTCTGGCCTGTATTCACATCTTTAAGAACCACGCTCTCCACCTTCCTATCCCCTTTTATCTCATCCACAGCGGTGTTCCATATCACTGATATCTTAGGATCATGCAGGACCTTCTCCTGCATTATCTTGCTCGCCCTGAAGGAATCCCTCCTGTGCACAAGCTTTACGCTGCTTGCAAACCTTGTCAGGAAGAGCGCCTCCTCCATCGCGCTGTCGCCTCCCCCTACCACTATCACGCTCTTGCCCTTGTAGAAAGGCCCGTCGCACGTGGCGCAGCTCGAGACGCCCCTGCCCATGAACTTCTTCTCGGATTCAAGGCCTATCAGCATAGCATCAGCGCCTGTCGCTATTATCACCGTCTCAGCCTCGTATGTCTTCTCATCAACAAGTATTCTGTAAGGCCTGGATGAGAAATCCACGGCAGTGACATTCTCATTTACGAAACGCGTTCCGAACTTCTCAGCCTGCTCCCTCATCTTGACTATGATCTCAGGACCATCTATCCCTTCAGGGAAGCCAGGGAAGTTCTCCACCACTGTTGTGAGAAGAAGCTGCCCTCCAGCTGCAAAGCCTGCTATGACCAAAGGCTCAAAGCCCTCCCTAGACGCATATATCGCAGCCGAGAGGCCTGCCGGCCCTCCTCCTATTATTACAATTTTTTCCACCATAAAATCACTTACTTGGACCATCGCCTGCAGCTATGCATCAGGGACAGGCGTGATGTAATACTAACTTCGCATTATAGATATTTAAGTGTTTCATGCGTATGATTCATTGGCGACCAAATGCCTGTAAAACTTGCAGATTATTTCGTATCGCTAGATACGTATGAGAAGAAGGCGGATGCGAATTTCATATCGCATGCGCATGCCGACCACATGTCCGGGCTGAGAAGCAGCAGGCCGTGCCTTGCGAGCGATGCCACAATGCAGATAGTCGAGGCGAAGAAGGGGAAGAGCTACAAAAGGGCAGAGCTTCCCAAGAATGCAAAGATGCTTAGCGCAGGCCATATGCTCGGATCAAGGCAGCTGTTCATAGATTCGGAGCACTATGGCGCAAGGATACTGTATAGCGGCGATTACCAGATGCAGTCCTCTCCAGTAGCGGAGCCCATAGAGACGATAGAGACCGACATACTCATACTTGATTCGACATATCCATACCCGAATATCGAGTTCGAGGAGAAGGAGATGGTCATAAGCGCGATGCAGAGCTATCTGAGGGAGAAGCTGACAAGAGGGCCGATATTATTCACCGCTTTCGCCACGAGCAAGGCGCAGGAGATAATAAGGATATGCAACGATGCCGGGATAGTGCCATTGGCAAGCGGAGAGGTATGCAGGATAAGCGACATATACAGGAAGAACGGGGTGGATCTCGAGTATGCTGCTGCGGAAGGTCATGAGCTGTCCAGCAGGAACGTGATAATATCGGAGAGCAGGAATGCCGGGATTATCAGGAACGAGCTTGCGAAGAGGCACTCGCGGGTCTTCACCGCCACGGCAAGCGGCTTTGCGAGATTCATGCGCTTCAACACCGACGTGCAGTTTACCCTTAGCGACCATGCGGACTTCAAGCAGGCGATATCCTATATAGAACGCACCTCCCCGAGGGCAATATACACGTGCGGTCCTAGCTCAGAGACCTTTGCAAGAAACCTAAAGGCATTCGGGAAGAACGCATACTCCATAGGCAGCAGGTCCAAGGTAAATGAGCTCATCCTGTACAACACGGAGAGGCAGTAACTGGATCTGAGAATGCCAGCACCGAATCCATACCTTTTATTATTTTCTCTGCGTTTAAGTCATATGTGGTCTACTTATGAAGTTTAAATATGGAAACGGGATCTTAAAGTTCGATAAGGAATTATCGGAATTAGACAAACAGGTAATCAAATTCATAAAGCTAATAAAAAAATCAGGAACCAGATATGTTTTGGTCAGCGGATATGTTGCAATACTTTTCGGAAGGTCCAGAACAACAGAAGACATAGATCTATTCATAAACAAAATTGATTACGGCACATTTCAGAAGCTATTTAACCGCATGGTGGATGACGGATACTGGGCGGTGGATTCAGACTCGCTAGATGATGCATTTAGCCGTTTGCAAGAAGGACTATCAATAAGGATGGCAAAAAATGACACCGTTATACCTAACTTCGAGATCAAATTTGCAAAAAAAACGACGGACTTCATATCACTGGACAGGCCTTTGAAGGTAATAGTGAACAATAACGAACTGCTGATGTCACCGCTGGAGATCCAGATACCGTTTAAAGTATGGCTCGGCAGCGAAAAAGACATTGAAGATGCCGCACATCTGTATGAATTATTCGGAAAATTGCTGGACAAGAAGCTAATGGCAGATATGTCAAAAAGATTAAAGGTAGAGAGGAAGATGGTTAAGTATGGGTTCAAGTAAACGCGACATTGACGAAAGGCTAAGGTTCGTGAAGATCTGGGCCAATTACATGAAAAAAACCCCTAACAAGGAGTGGTCAAGGCAGCAGAATATATTGATAAATTCAGTAATAAAATCCGCCAATCAAGATGCTGGATTATACCTAAGGGTAAAGAAAGCAGCAACTAGGTAACAAAATCGACCTGGAACATTTACGCTAATCCTGCCTTCGTCTATTGACATGCTTATTCTAAAGGATTAAAAAAGCGGCAAACGATCCTTATTCAGGCAGCTACCGTATAAGCAGCGATTGATCTATCGGGAAGGATAAATCGGATGCCGATACGGTTGAGACGCTTAATAGGTGGGATGATGGCGGTATCAAAGGCAGTGATAGTTGCAGGCGGGAGCAGCAGGCGCATGAACGGCATAGACAAGACCTTTGCGATTATAGCCGGCAAGCCTGTCATAGCGCATACCCTTCTTGCATTCCAGCAAGCGCCCTCGGTAGACAGCATAATACTGGTTCTTCCTAAGGAGAAGATAGGGAAGGGATGGAGCGTTGCAAAGAGATACGGCATAAGCAAGCTCTCTGCGATCCGTAAGGGAAGCAGGAGAACAAGGCAGCAGTCCGTTGCGAATGGATTGAGGGCGGCAGGCAAGTGCGACATAATAACGGTGCATGACGGGGCAAGGCCATGCGTGAGCATAGACTCTATAGAGCGTTCGATAGCGGAGGCGGCAAAAGAGGGAGCTGCGATAGCGGCTGCCCCTGCGCATGAGACTATGAAGAGGGTTGGTCCTGAAGGCTATGTGCAAGAGACGATAGACAGGAGCACCTTATGGAGCGTGCACACGCCGCAGGCCTTCAGGAGCGAGATTCTGCTAAAAGCGCACAGGTCTGGGATAAAGGGCGCGACCGACGACGCGATGCTTGCAGAACTGTCAGGCTACAAGGTAAAGGTGTATGCCGACTCTTACGATAACATAAAGATAACGACGAGAAAGGATCTTGGGACAGCAGAGTCAATTCTCAAGGAGCGCGAAGCTGAAATCACAAGGAGAGCGGGCCTACAGGCCTCTCGATAAACCACTCCCCTTTGAACCATCTGATCGAATCCGCTGCCTTTTTGCACTCTGCATAGGTTCCATATCCTGCGAAAGCCGTGGGCCCTTTGCCAGTTACCCCTGATTCTACAGGATTGCTGTTTTTCATATCCCTGAGCAGCCTGCCGGTATCAGGGCAGAGCTCTGATGCAAGCTCGGTGAAGCTCTTGCCCGTCTTGTCATGCAGCGCGTACATCTCCCTTGTGCTGAGCTCCATCATCGGTCTCGCTATCAGGTAATATAATATTGGGAAATCTATCGCTCTTATGCTATGGCTCTCCGCACCCTCCACTACGGCACGCCCTCCATGGAGCAGGAAGGATATATCATTGCCAATCTTCCTGGCGACCCTCTCAAGGCCGTCCATGCCCATTTCCAAGCCGTAAGCCCTGTTGGCAAGCCTGAGGGCAGCTGCGGCATCAGAGCTTCCTCCCCCCATTCCCGCAGCAATCGGTATCGATTTGCATATCCCTATCCTGCAGTGGAGCTCCTTTCCAGACTGCCGTGAAAGCTCCTCAATGCTCTTCTCAACTATGTTGTCTGATATGGAGAAGCCCTCTATGCCTTCATGCCCTGCATCTACCTTCCTGAGCGTGATCCTGTCATGCAGCGTTATCGCCTGCATCACGCTCGATATCCTGTGGAGCTTGGTATCGCTGTCAAGAGCCCCTATCTCAAGTGTTATGTTGAGCTTTGCAGGCGCGCATGCAGAATATGTCTCTCCTGTCTTCCTTATCCCGGTATATTCAAGATCGTAATCCCCATATGAGTCTGCCATCCTATCACCGCCAAACACAGTATCAAGATCACCCTGATCTCCTTAGGGAGACAGCTGCAACCACGTTTATCCCCTCCCCTTTGCCATAGGCGCTAAGCCCCTCTCCGGTGGTCGCCCCTATCCCTATGGATGATTCGTCCATGCCTGTGCTCTCCGACAAGTTCCGTTTCATACTCCCTATGTGAGGGGCTATCTTCGGCTTCAGCGCAGTTATCATCACGGTGAGATTGCTTGGCGCATAGCCTCGCTTCTCCACCGCCTTTAGCGAATGCCGGAGTATCTCTATCCCGGGCATTCCTTTGTAATCAGGATCCGTGTCGGGGAAGTGGTAACCTATGTCGCGCTCCCCTACTGCCAGAAGCAGCGCATTTGCAACCGCATGGTAGACGACATCGCCATCGGAGTGCGCGACAGGGCTATACTCCTCGGAGATTACTACCCCTGCAAGCACTACCGGCTTGCTCTTTCCATCGTTTGCAACTATCCTATGATCGTCAGAACCGAGTCCTATGAGAAATTCAGGATTCTTCATGCCCCCCATATATGAGTCGGCTTCGGAGATTAAATAACTTATCCTAAGTGTAAAATGGCGAATGGCCGTCAGCCTGCGAATTTTGCAGAGAGCCTTTATATATGATGTCAAGTCCTTAGTCAAGCACATGATTCCATGAAGCTTAAGGAAACTGCTGCAGACCAGGCAATCCCAAGAATAGAGGGATATGGCAATAAGACAGAAGCTGCGGCGTCGATCAGGGAGCGGGAGTTCCCGAACCTGTCGCAGGCTGCGACGCTAGACAGGACCTTCAGCTACTGGATAAGCATAGCAAGCACCGAGCTTGAGCCCAGGCATATGGAAGGAAAGGGCTATTCGGGAAGGACCTTCAAAGGGCTTCCAAAGGAAGAAGGCTACTACTCCATAAACAATGACAATACCTTCACCAAGCTTGAAGACAAGAACGATGCGGAGTGGGGGAAGAGGCTCTACGTCTCGGATATAGCTGCAGCAAAAGCCGAATCAGGAAAGGGCACGCTTGTCATACTATATATAATGAGGGATGCCGGCTATTTCACAAAACTGGACAGCGCGCTCAATGTCTTCGCAAGCGATACCTCTCCTGAAAATATCGCATGCGTTATCAGCGTTCCTAAAACCGATTCCAAGGAGCTTTGTGCCGCTGCATCGGAAGCGGCAAGGAAGGAAGCCTCTGCATAAGCTCCTTCCTTTCCAATCACACTGCTATTTAATCCTATTCTGGATAAAAAACTCATGCTCAATTACGGTCTTGAAGCCGCTCTGGGAAGCATGCTGCTGATAGCAGTTGACGGAGTGATAGCCAAATACATGCTCAGAAGGTTCAGCATGAACGCATATGTGCCCATGGTGCTTGCGATAGGCCTACTGCCAATGCTCGCAGCACAGTATCTTTACGGAGGCAGCTACAATCTGGTCCTATATCTTAAGTACATAATCCCTGGTAGCATCTTCCTCGCTGCTGGCTATATCCTCTATTATAAGGCTCTATCGCAGGCAGAGGTCTCAAAGGTAACCATCTTCTCGAACATACAGCCTTTGATAATATTCATATTTGGACTATTCTTCCTGAACGAGGGCATAAGCGCAATCCCACTTCTAGGCGGAATGCTGATATTCATAGGATCTACTCTGGGCATATACGAGAAAGGCATAAAGATAGACCGCAGGCTTGTGCCCGCAGTCTTTGCAAACGTCTCATGGGGAATATACTGGATCTTCATGGCAGGCTCCGTCAACCAGTCCAACTATGTGCTGCCATTGCTAGTGGCAAGGGCCATAGCATCCGTCATAGTCATGATATTCTATCTTTCCATAAAGAGCCCTGCGCATCAAAAAACAACGGCTCCCAGGCCAAATTCGAAAAGCGCAGTTCACAAAGCCCTGGCAATCACCGTGCTTCCTCTGACCATGCTCGCAGTTCTCATAGGCTCTTTTGTAGACTCAGGGATAAACCTGACCTTCAGCCTTGCGATATCACTATCGTTTGCGGTTCTTGGCAGCGCAATAATCGCATTCGCACCCATGATTACCGCGGTGATAGGCAGGATTGCGTTCAAGGATGAGCTCAAACCCTACCAGATCCTCGGACTTGTAATGGCAGTTATAGGGGCTGCATTGGTGGCTATCTGAATGCCAAAGATCTACCTATCTACTACTACGATATTGCCGTATCCCAGCCTTTTAACTGCGATGAAATCCTTGTCGTTTGTGACTAACTTTTCAGAATTTGCCACTGCTATGCCTGCTATCATGATATCTAACTCATCTATGATCCTTCCCCCGGATTTAAGTTTTCTGTATATGCTTACAGCAGCTTCTATCTCTTTATCCCCAAGCCCATACACGTTAAACTTATCAACAAAGTCCTCGATTATACCTTGTTCGGAGAACTTGCTGCCCCTGAGAAGCTCATACTTACTAAATACGGTTATAGAGGCGCCTTCCGTGCCTTTATATGCCTCTATCACGTCTACCGCCGCCTTCCTGCCTGCAAGCGCGTCTATTAACAAATTTGTGTCTAAAATAACCATTTTAACGCCCTTATAATCTAGAACTTCCAAAGCTCTTCCTGCTACGATTTATCTCTTTCTTCCAAGCGGAGCTATTTTCCTTGCTTAATACGCCGAAGAACCTCTCAATAACGGCAATATCTCCCTTGCTTGCGCTACTCTCGATCAAAGCCTCTATTGCTTTTGAGAATGATTCATTCTTCTTTATCTTTTGCAGATCTGCATACACTTTATCAGATATCACTATTACTCTGGACATGTCTATCTATATATAGTACTATATATAGATATTAAATCCTTTGTATTTCCATCTGCAAGCCCGCATTCCCATACTTGCTGCATATGGCCATCATTTAAGAATCATGGGCGGCTTGCGCCGCCCCTTCCTGTTTCTAGGTGATGCCAGAGTGTTAGCTGGCAGTATCATCATGCATGGACTGGTTTATTAACATTTCTATTTTAGTAAACAAACATATAGTAAGATATAAATAGTTTACTAAAGTAAAAGAATTGAGGAGTGCGCTGCCGAGCGCCAAACAAGCACGGCTTTCTGGTTCTGGGTGAAAATATGAGAAGTAGTGTTAAGTATGCGAAGGTGAGTTGCAAGAGAAGGAACAATGCGATACAGAGGTTCAGCACAAAGCTGGTGGAGATGACAATGCCTGACCAACCGTCATATGCCACTGCCTTGAAGCTTGCAGAAGCGCTGAAGGATCTGGGATACGCGCTGGAGGCCTGCGATGAAGGCAAGAAAGCAGGAATAAGGCTCGAATATTCGCTGGAAATGCGCATATGCAGGGATACCGTATCGCATCAGCTTACCAGGGAGAAGGGAGCAGCAGAGATGCTGCTCCTCCCGGCATACTGTCGTTTCAAAGCAGCAGTAGCATCGATGCAAGCTATAATAAAATTTGCACTGAGTATATCTCTTGTGTAACCATGGATCAGGAGCCTACGCCAGCATGGATGGTGTGCGATGACATACTGACAAGGATAAAGGACGAGCTGATACTGGAAGCGATAGACATTCTGCATGATGAGATAAACGCGAAGCGCATAGTGATAGAAGGATACAGTCCGGTAGTGCTTGAAAGGTCGGAGGAGATGCAGCGCGACATCTATCTGATAAACAACCTTATGGCGCGTGCGGATGAGATAAGCTCCAACTACTCAAAATATTTCAATGATCCCGAAGCCGCAAAGGAAGCCGATCCTGTCCAGATGGAAGGATTGAAGCGCTTCCTCATGAGTGTGAGCGGAATACGCTTCCTGATGGACATGGCAAAGATCTTCGAAAACTGGTCTGCAGACTCGGGCAAATATTATTCGGAAAAGGACCCGATAGCAATACTAAGGAAGACAATGGCTCCGGGAAGCGAAAGGGAGAAGGCATTGGCCTATATCCTGAAGAGCAAGAAAATAACTGAGAACGAGGCACTAACCAAGGAAGAGCTGGATCTGCTCAAAGAAGCGGATGCGGATAGCGGTGGCAATAATGCAGACTAAGAATGGGCTTAGGATAGGCTACCACATGTCCGTAGCCGGAAGCATGGATCTCGCATTCGACAGGGGAGAGGAACTCGGATGCAATACGATGCAGATCTTCCTTACAAATCCCAGAACATGGCTGGCGCGGAAGCTTACTGCCGAAGAAGCGGATGCTTTCCTTGAGAGGCGGAAGAGTTCCGCGATAGATCCTGTAATAGCGCACATGCCCTACCTTCCCAATCTATCATCATCGGAGAAGGAGATACGCTCAAAGTCGATAACCTCCCTTAACGTAAACATAGCCCTCGCCGAACAGCTCGGCATAGATTATCTGGTGCTGCACCTGGGAAGCCATATGGGCCATGGCATAGATAAGGGCAGGGAGAATCTCTCCAACGCCGTGAGTGATGCGATAGACCTGACTAAGAACTGTACGATGCTGCTAGAGAACAGCGCAGGCCAGAAGAACAGCATCGGCTCTAAGATGGGGGAGCTCACTGCGATATACGAGAGCATAGGGAGCAAGAGAGTCGGCTTCTGCCTCGACACCTGCCATGTCTATGCTGCAGGCTATGATATAACAAAAGAGAGTGTCCTTAAGGAGATGGACGGTGAATTCGATCTGAACCTCGTCAAGGCAATACACCTCAACGATGCAAAGCATGAATTGGGTTCAGGTCTCGACAGGCACGAGAACATAGGCTTCGGTCACATAAACAAGGGCTTCAAGACCTTCTTATCGCACGACAAGATCAGGAACAAGCCCCTGATACTCGAGACTCCGTATAATCCAAAGCTGAAGCCTGGGGAGGAAATAGAAATTGTGAAGAAGATGCTGGGATAAATGCATAAAATACAATACTTGCAGATAAACCATTTATTGCACGAATATGCTCTCATGATGGTCAAAATCCTTCAATGTAACTACTTTCCTATGCTCATCAACAGAGTAGATCAAAACAAAATGCCTGTCTATATGTACCTCTCTATACTCTTTCATATCACTTCTAAGGGGCTTAAACCGGTAGGGGTCCTCTAAAATCTGTTCTCCTCTAAAATCTGTTCAAGTTTTTTATATATTATCTTCATTACCTTTGGATTTCTCTTCACTAATTTACTGAAGATCTTATCTATATGCTCCTTCTTCTCCAGAGTATACTCTGACATAAAGGCACCTAATCTATATTGTACATCTTCTTAAAATCCTCAAGTGTGCCTATTTCTACAGTACGTCCTTTTTCAATTTTTTTAAGCTTCTTAAGATATGACGGCTTTATCTTAGGCTCAAAAACCTGCTCTTCGTATTCTTCTGCAAGTTTCTCTATGGCCTCAGACTTATCCTTCAGGCCAAATTCTGCCTTAACTATATTCAATATCCTATTGGCTTCATCACTTATATTTATTATTGCCTTTACCATGTTAATACCATATTAATAAACTACTAATAAGATATTAATATCTTTCCGTTTTCCGAAAATACTCTGGTGAACTTATGCTATTCAAAAAACAAAAGCCCTACCGTGAGGTAGGCACGATAACAAAGAAGCTGGGAATGCGCCGCATCTATTTTGGCGATAGGAGATACGAATGGCTCAATTCAAATGAGCGCTTCTTATTTGCTCCGAATTCGGGTCTGAACCAGCATATCTGCATAATAGGGACAAGCGGATCCGGCAAGTCTAACGCATGCAAGGTAATTGCGAAGTCCATAGTGGGGCAGGGGATAAAGCTCGCCATACTCGATCCCCACGGGGAGTACACTGCATTTGCAGAGTCGATAGGAGCAAGCATATACGATGCCTCTAAAAGCAGCATAAACGTCTTCGAGCTTGACGGCATGTCTGAGCGCGAGAAGGCCAGCGAACTGCTTGCAATGCTCAAGCGAACCTTCAGGATAGGCGATGTCCAGGGCTATACGCTCCACAATTGCCTAATGTATACATACAGGATCTGCAGGCAGAAGAACCAGACGCCTAACATAAAGAGCCTGCTCTTCACGATAAAGGTCTTCTACAACAAAGCAGATCTTAAGGAGAAGAGAATATTGCAGAGCCTTGAGAAACGCCTTTCCATTCTCGACACCGAGCGCTCCCCAAACAGCTGCTCGATAGAGAAGATTCTCTCCGAGAACAGCGTAATTGTTCTGCAGAATCTTCACAATCCCGAATCGCAGTCAATATACATAGAGGGCTTCCTTAGGAAGATATATGCGAATATGCTCTCGATGAAAAAGGGAGACGGCCCGAGGTTCTATGCCATAATAGATGAAGCCGCAAAGATCAGGGAGAGCGACATACTTGCTAAGATAGCTGCTGAAGGGAGGAAGTACGGCTTCGGGGTGATAGCACTCTCGCAGCGTGCAAAGGAGATGGACAAGGGGCTAAGGGCAAATTCGGCAATGTTCCTCTCTTTCTACCAGAGGGAGCCCGAGGAGCTCAACTATATAGCAAATTACATTGCAGGAGGAACAGAAGGAAGCAGGTTCATTGAGGTTAAGAAAGCGCTGAGGACGCTCCAACGGGGCAACGCCGTAATACTGGATTCATCAAGAAAGGACCCGATAATAGTGAGATTCGACGGATCTGCAAGCAGGAAAGAGAGCGCCATCGATAAGATAATCAGCATAAGCCGGGGGGCAATAAGCGAGAATGAGATAATGGAGATGCTTAAAGGCGCAGGCTATGGCGCCAAAGAAGCCGAAGGTTCCATAATGGCTGCACTATGCCAGAAGATGCTCTTCTGCTTCGAGCTCAAGGACTGCGGGGATTACTCCGGGAAGTGGTACGTCAGGAGCCTAAGGAATTCTGCAGAGCATGACGTATCGGTAAATGTGATTGCAAGAAAGCTGACGGACAACGGCATAGCCTGCACAGTATACAATTCAACAAACGGCCCGGATATCATAATCGGAAGCAATGATGCTGCCATAGAGTACGAGACCGGCTCAAAGGCCCATGCCGCAACTGCAGACATGATATCCCGGAGGAAGGCCATCTATAAAAACGTACTGATAGTAACCGGTGCAGGCAGGGACCTTGCATACTCGGGACTTGCAGGATCGCTGAGCATAAACAAGATGCTCCTAATGGATGCGGTGCAAATCGGGTCAATTACCGGCCAGAAAATCCGCACAACGCCCTGAGCATGTCCAAGGCCGTGCCCAGGCATGCGGACAAGTGAGAACCAGTGCAGAGCGGTGTATAATTAAGTTTAAATATCACAGCCGTCCAGCAGGATTTGGAGTTGCTATGGCTGTCTTGCGAAAAGGGTTAGTGGCATCAGCCACAGCGGCAGCAGCACTTATTTCCGGAGGATTGCCTGTAAAGAACCATGAAAGCATAAACGTATGCAACCCTGACTATGGATATGTGATAAGCACACAGAAAGAGTATACGGACAGCATAGTCGGCACATATGACATAAGGAGCATACATGCACAATCCTTTACTGAAAGCGGAAAGATCATAGTGGGTGCAGACAGCCTTAAGGAAGCGTCCCTGCAGCTGAACGCTTATCTGATTGGGGAAAAGAGCAGCGGGAAGAAAGCCGTTTACTGGGTGCAGAATGTGATGCATTTTGTCTATCATGACGGAGAACCAGAGCAATCCCTATCTTCAGAATTGTTCAAGTACGATAATGAAAAGCATGGTCCGCTTCAGATATCGCACATAAAGGGCAATGGCGCAATCTATACCGATTATTCATGTTCTGCCCAGCCTAAAAAAGCTAAGGAGGGAATAACCTACATATACTCTACAGAAAAGATGCCCACATACCTGCCGCAAAACGGATACCTTGAGATGAGCGCCAATGTAAAGGATGGCCGCATACATGTGGAAATGGACTACTGGAATTCAAAGTACGGGAAGAAGTATGCCTTCGACACCATGGCCATAGGAGAAAAAAGCGAATTTAAAAAAGCGTATTTCTTCTCAAACAGCACCTTCGATGCGGAGATAGGTTTTGGCGGTGACAGCTGCGGTTCAGTCAGCTATTTCAGCGATACGGACGCCTACCTCGGGCTGTATTACGGCAAAGCTGGAAAGTATGTAACTATGAGGTATGCGAACAAAAGCCAGCCTGCAACCGCGGAACGGTCAATAGACCTTTCATGCAGATACTTCGCAGCAGGTTATATGCAGTTCTATGCATATGAAGAAGAGAAAAGCAAAGCGCTTAAGGCCATGATGAGGCCTTCCTCGGAAAAGCTCCTTGCAAGTAACTGATGCATTCCGGCAAACATTTTAATTCTTATCAACCAAGTATACCTGGTTATCGGTGCTATATTTGATTAGACGAAATGCTTTTAAAAAGCAAAAAAAGCATGCATATCTAAATATCAATAATTGTAACATACAATTCCTCATATTTGCATTGTCCATCGCGCTGCTAATGAACAATGTTTATGCAACATCCCCTTCCCTGCCATCAGGAGTGCAATACTACGCCCCGATAACAATAACTTACAACGGGCTTGCTACTTATCCAAGCACGCTTCAGGTAAATATCACATATAATGCGCTTGCCTATCAGCAGTACGAGACAAACGGCCTCAACAATATGGAGTTCTTCTATTCAAACGGCATGGTGATAAATTCATGGGTAGAGGGGAACGTGCTGAATGAGACGCAGAATTCACTGCTCTACACATCCGCCAACATAATGTGGTGGACAGACCTGTCGAATTCCATTCTTGTTACCACGGCGAACAGTGCAGCTACGAACACGATATATATTGGTTTTGCAGGCAATGCCTTAACCTCTGCAAATACCCTTATGAACGGGGTTCAGACCGGAGCGGCGCCACAGCTCTATTCCGGCAGCGGGAGCCCGGGAGCCCGCAGACCAGCTACGGCCAATACGACAATGGAAACACCGTCTTTAACTATTACCAGGCATGGGGAGGACTTTCCGCACTTCCAGCAAACTGGCATGAGATCAGCGGAACGGTCCTGACCTTCAATTCAATATATGCTAATGTTAATGATCCGCAAACTACGGGTGGCTGGTATGGTATAGGATTAAATCCAATACCTGCTTCTCTCAGTAGCCTGAATATCATATGGGAGTTTTATGGCAACATGTATGATGGAATAAATGCAGGGGCGCAGGTAGGGACTACTCAAGGGCAGAGCGCAAACTATGCTGGCTACCAGTTCGATGAGGGAGATGTCCCTGCTAACCTGATATACCTTGGAAACGGAGGTCAGTTCGCAAAGTCCACAAGCCACAACGATGTGAACATAAACAAGGTTTACGGAATGCTGTTGGCCTCAGGCACAACACTAACTATGCAGCTGAACTATACTGATATATTTTCTACTTCTGCAGCTGCGGCAGCGATACCATCATGGTTCGTAATCAATCCGAGCAATAATGGAGGGTCAAAACCAGCCAATTCCATATCCATATACTGGCTAAGGGCAAGAAACTATCCTCCTAACGGACAGATGCCTGTCGGGGCTATAGGCACGGTCCAGGCCGCGCCGTGCACGACTTCGATAACCAATCCATCAAACGCGATAGCCGATGCAGGCCAGTATGAGTCATTCACAGCATCAGAGGTCAACTGCGTAAGCTCATTCACATATAATGTCCTGGTGGTGAACAGCATAACTCCATCAGTAATAGCACACAATGACCTTCTTGCAGGACAGACTGCCAGCTCGGTAACCTATACTTTCCAAACCACATCTGCAGATACCTCTAACTCTCCAGAGGAAGCGAATGTGGTAGTGACAGACTCAGGAGCAAATACAGTTACTTCATCATATTCGTCAACATTTGTAATAAATCCTGCCCTAAGTGTGCCTACTTTAGCGTCTTCCCCAGCATTGCCATCAACGCAGAATGCAACCAATACTATAACGTTCACAGCTACTGTGCCAGGGGGATCAGGTCCGTATACGTACAACTATATGATAACCAATACTGTAACCGGTGCGCTTGTGGAAAATATGCTCTTCACAAATGTTGCATCTACGACGAACAGCTTTGCATGGATAATACCTAATGCATATGTGGGCAACACTGTCCAGGCGAATGTCATAGTCACAGATGGAGCTACAACACCAGAGACGGCAAACAGCGTAGAATCTGGAACATTGACCATCACAAAGCCTCAGATTTCAACACCAACATTATCAAACTGCCCTTCTGGTGCGAAGATAGAAGGGCCGCAGTCCGTATCATGCACAGTTTCATTTACTGGAGGGGCATCTCCATTCTCCTATAACTGGATCGTCTCAAATTCGGTAACCGGTGCGGTAATATCAAACACGGTGTTTAACGGGGTAAGCTCAACCAGCAATACAATTACCATTCCAATGAGCGCGACATATATTTACACCTATGCTGGCAAGGGACCGCTTGCATTCAATGCAGTGGTCACCGATTCAGATGGGACGAAGGCGAACAGCATATACTCAGGCAATTTCTTCGTCGCGTTTGGCCTTGCTGCCCCTACTACTAAAACAATAAATCCTTCAATAGACGCTGGCGAGTCGCTAAATCTTACATATTCTTGGGCAACTGGCTTTACCCCATACACGGTCAACTGGTATACCGGCCCTCCGGGCAACACCTGTGCAGAGGACAGCGCAAACGTTCTTGCAACATACTCTGGATTCACAAGCACTTCAAATACTCTTTCAATCACTCCGACCACGACCAACAGCTATTGCATAAGCATAACAGATTCAGCATCGACTCCTGTAACAAAAACATCATCAAACGACATAGTGACTGTTAATCCGGACCTTTCTGTTCCATCCATAAGCCCATCCAATCCCACTATAGATGCAGGCCAGCAGGTAACCTTTGCATCAGGCTGGACTGGCGGAAGTCCGACATACGGAGCTTCCTTATATTCCTCAACAACAAACAACTGCAACAGGACAGGATCTCCCACACAGCAGCAGATTA
>JAKAUU010000004.1 GCA_021817505.1 Microcaldota archaeon
TGTCTTGACGGATTCGTCCGCAGCGAGGAAGGATTTGTCCTCGGCTATGAACTCCTCGCCTTCCCCAAGCTTTATCGCATAGATCTTTCCAGGATATACCCCTGATAACGTAACGGTAGCGTCCCCTGTCTTTGCGCTGAATTCGGTAAGCATCGCTGTCGCCCCGGTCCATTTTCTCTCTAGGGCAGACACTATTCCTCCTGCAAGCTTCGGCTCCATGACAGCGCTGTCGGATTTGCTTATGAAGTTTCCCGAGTCTGCATAGAACTTTTCCCCTTTCTTCAGAGTCACCTTGAGATACTGCATGTTGCTTCCAACGATCTCGTAATTCATTCACTCACCAAATATCTTCCTGATTGCGGAGTTGAGCTCTGCTCCGTCGACGTTGAGCCTGTACTTCGCCATTAGCCTGTTCCTCGTCTCTTCCGCACTGGCACCCTTGTTATCCTTCACCAGCTTCTCCACCTCCCTGCCCGTTAATCTTACTAAGTTCTTCCCCTTTATATAATTGTCAACCTCTGCTTTGGAGTTCGGGACCAGCTTCAGGAGCTCTTCTATCCCTGGCTTCGTTATCCTCTCCTTCGCATAGCTCTCGAATATCTCTAGAAGCGCTTCGTTGCCGATATCATCCACGGCTATGCCCTTTCTCCTTAATTCTGTAAACTTCTCCAGAAGGATAGATGCTATTATGCTTGGCTGCGCCTTGGTGTTCTCCCTTATGAAAAGGTATGACTGGTAGTTGTACGACCATAGCATCTGCTCGGCAAGCTGCCTGTTCCCTATGTCAGCTTCTAGGTTCTTCCTTATCTCTTCGGGGCTCAGCCTGTTCTTTATCATCCTCATGTATGCGTCCTTGTCAGGAGCTATCGGCAGTATGTCGGTTTCCGGGTACATCCTTGAACCTCCAGGCAGAGGTCTCATGAATCTTGTCGTGTCCGAATTAGGCTCTGTGGCCCTTGTCTCTGGAGGCACTCCTTGCATAGAGAGCTCAGCCCTGAGAATGGCGTACTCCATGGCCTTTTCAGCCATATGCTTCCCTGCAGCTATTAGTATGAACGAGTCGTCCTTTGAGAGCTTAAGCTCCTTCTCAAGATCCTTTAGCTCCTTTGCAGAGATCTTGTACTTCTCCATGGACTCGTCACCATGGATTATCCCCTTGACTCCGCCCTTCTTCGCATAATCGCTTATCTCGGTCCCGAGGCGCTTGCCCTCGTTTATCTCCCTGCCTATAAGCCCTTTGAACATCGCAAGCCTCACTCCGAGAACGACCCCGTTCTCCTTAATGCCGTTACCTATTATCTGCGATTCCGTGCCTTTGAAAAGATGCGTTAGGTCTGATGCCTTTCCCACATGCGCCTTTCTCTTTTTGAGCTCATCCGCAATTTCTACAAGATTCACCTGTCGCTCCACCTCCCTCTCTATTATCGAGTCCATGCGGTCAAGCTCCTGGACTCCCTTTATCTCCACCCTCGTGCCTCGCTTTATCGATACGTTCACATCCTGCCTTATCGATCCTATGCCCCTCTGTACCCTGCCGCTCAGCCTCAGGAGAAGGCCTATCTGCATCGCTATCTCCTTCGCCTCTTTCGGGTTTGATATCGCCGGGGAGGTGTCTATCTCTATCAATGGCACGCCGAGCCTGTCGGTCCTATAGATTGCTAGTTCACCTTTCGCATCTTCTATGCCGCTTGACTCCTCTTCAAGGAATATCGAGGGTATCTCTATAGAGCTCTTCCCGAAATGCAGCCTGCCATCGTAACCTACCATCATGCTCCTTTGGAAGGCGCTTGGATTGCTCCCGTCTACCACCTCCTTGCGCATAGGCTCTATCTCATCAGGCACCTTCGTCTCCAGGTATGCTGCGATCTTTAATGCGGTCTCTAAGGCTTCCTGGCTCGCGTGGTGCGGAGGCTCCTCATCTATGTCTACAAGGCAGGTTGTCTTCCTGAAGATCCTGTACCTGAATTCACGCCCCCTGCTGCTCTCGAAGCTTGTCGACCTGTCAACATGGCCAGTCTCGCCTGCAACCGCACGCTGGTATCGCTCTATGCTCGCTACCGGTTCCTCGGTATCCGCATAGGTGGCGCACCTGCAGAACAGCTTTGTATCTGTATCGAGGCGCTGGTGTATCTCCAGTCCGCATTTGAATCCCAGTTCCTTGTAATCAAAAGCCATCATATATCACTTTTCCATTCAGTTTCGGACCTTGCAGTTATCTCTCCGGAAAGGTCCTTTGAAAGAAGCTTCTCCGCATCTTCCTTGCCGTAATTCCCAAGGAGGAAGCCCAGTTTTACGTATGCAGTCTCAGGCAGCATATCCTCGCAGTATATCACTCCAAGGTCTGCAAGCTCCCTCGCGGTGCTGTAGACTCTTGGGTTTACCCTGCCGTATAGGCACTGTGATGTCATCCCTACGACCATGCCTGCATCTATCGCACGCTTCAGTGCGCTTCTCCAGTTGTATCCGGAGTGCTTGGTGTTTATCGGTATCTGGCCCAGGCCCGTACCTTCGAGTATTATGCCCCTGTAGCCCTTTGATATAAGGAAATCCAGCATCTCAGGCGAGGAGTTTGGATGCGTGTTCAGCAATGCGACCTTCGTCTCGAATGAGGATTTCACCGCCACCTTCTCCTTTAAAGAGGTGGTCTTCCTGTATGCGGAGTTGTATCTTATGCTGCCGTTTATCGAGACGTACGCTATGGCGCTGTTGTTCACAGGACGGAATGCATCTCTTCTCGAGGTGTGCATCTTCCTTGCCTTCGTTCCCCTTATCAGCATGCACTCCTTGTCCGAAGAATCTGCATGCATGCAGATGACCACTTCGGCTATGTCGCTGTTGCCTGCGGCGTATGCAGAGCATATCAGGTTCATGAATGCGTCGCTTGAGCCTCTGTCGCTGCTCCTTTGCGCCCCTGTCAAAATTACTGGCGCATTCAGTCCATGAAGCATAAAGCTTAGGGCAGATGCAGTGTAGTGCATCGTGTCGGTTCCGTGCGTCACTATCACTCCTTTTGAACCGTTGTTTATCGCTTCAGCTGCCGCCTCCGCGATCTCTTTCCACTCCATATGCGTCATGTCCTCGCTGAAGACGCTCATTATCTGCTTTACCTCAAGTTCGGCTATATTGCCCAGTTCAGGAACCTCTGCCAGGAGCTCCTCTGCTTTTGTAAGCGCCTTTACCCCTCCTGAGACATAGTCAAGCTTGCTGCCTATCGTTCCCCCAGTATATAGAAGTGTGACCTTCGGGAGCCCTTTCTGCGGCTTTGCAGAATCTCTCTTTTCAGGGGCTGCATGCTGCTTTCCCGATACTCTCTTGAGCTTCGTTCCCTTCCCGTACTTTATGCCTATATTGTATCCGTCGTCGCGCTTGATTATGATTATGTCGCTCTTGCTAACGTCAGGCCTTGGCATCAGCATGCCTTCATTACTCCCTTCTGAATCCTTTATTGATATCCTGTCGCCTATCTCTATGCCGTGCTTTTTGAACTCCTCGCTTATCTTTTCAGAATACATGATATGCAATCCCAGGATCTGCTACTGCCTGTTTTACAGGCATATTTATTTGGATGCCTTATTTATATAAAGTTGCACTGTCCGGACCTTCGGTTTAAATTAGCCATCGCTCATTGGTCTTTTATGCACGGGTTTGACTCAGGTTTTTGACTTCTGACGTGCAGTTTGGATAGATTAAAGAATCAGGAAATGCGCAAATAATATATGGAAAAACAAAAGGACCCTAGAGGGCTCTATCAGAAAATGGATGACAAGCTGATGGATTATGCCACAAAGGGCGTTAAGGCATGGAACTGGACAACTGGCCTGACAAAGGCAAGCCTTGCCAACACAATGCTATACACAGGAGGGTCGGCTTTTTTTATCGCACTTTCGCATGCGGCATATGAATGTTATGATCAGAACCATTTTGCTATCGGAGCTTTTTTAGCGGTAACCAGTCCGTTTTATCTGGTGTCTGCACACGTGATGGCTAAACGCAATAATAAATATGAAAAGATGGAGGCTGATGCTGCAAGCAAAGGTGCGGTTAGTTACCAGGTTATGACGCAAAAGAAGGAGTATGAGAATTCGGGCAACTGGTTCCTCACTGGCACAGCTATCGAAGTTTTTCTTGGGAATGGCCAGGGTCAGGGAATCGCGTCTTTGCAGGGATTTAATATCGGTGCGACCATGGCGATTTTTGCAGGGTCCCAGTATGTAATGCGTACTGATTATATGCCTCCTAGGAAGAACGCTTTTGCAAGAGGATGGGATAAGCTTAAGGAGTTTGCAAGGGATATGAAGCAGCCGGTGGCTGAGCCCGTACCTGTCAGCTGTGTTAGGAACGAACTTAGGGGATGATTTGGCCTCTCTGAGGAAAAGAGCTGCTGTACCTGATTTAGTTTGACTATTAGATTTTAGTTATCTTGAGGCTAACTTAATATAAAGCTGCGCTTGTTGATACAACTCCCTCTGGGCAAAATTAATAAATCATGGCAGCATCTTGTAATCTTATCTTTTTGGTGAATCCAATGAACATTAAGGGAATGAAAAGCAAGATAGATGAAGCATTTACGGTAAGGGATGCTATGGAGACTGCAAGGTTCAATCCAAGCGCATTTGAAGAGGCGCATGTAAAAGGGATAATCGCAAAGCTCTCGGTAAGTGCTAAAAATCCTGACCTCTCTAAAGAGGCTGTGAAGACGCATGTGATGAGCGTCAGATATGATATAAATCTGAAAGAGGCGTATCGTCATGCAAGCGATAACACAAGGAAAGAAGCTGCAACGAATATAGCAGCAATGGATTCTTTTGAAGGAAGTTACTGGGATCGCAGGCCCCATATCCAACGCGCCTTGGTCTCTGTTTTGCGCATGGTAAGGGAGCATGAATCGAATTCGCGAAGCGCATCTTCTAACAAAGAATGAGATCCTATCATAAGCTCGTATTAGTGCGCATGCAATATGGTGAATTTGATGCTGGCCAAGATGTTTGACAGATACCGTATGTCAAGAGAGGTTAAAACCGCATTCTCAATCGCAAGGAACGGCGTTTCGGGATTTGAGGATGAAGCAGAGGTTGCAGGTGCGATAGTGAGCAAGTCCATGGACAACATGGAATACGGCCATTCCGCTTATTGCAAAGAGGCGTATGTGAAATCCGCAAAGTACAGAGTATACCTCAGGGCCGCTTATCCTAACGCACAGAATTCTTCTATAGAACAGGCAGCACTCGACGTCGCATGGGTCGACTCGCGGGCAGTGCATCCAGGAATGCATGAACAGAATGTCAAGAATGCAAAGAGATCCTTAGAGCGCGTAATTACGGAAAATGAAAATTCAGGAGCGCTCTTCTTTGCACGCAGGTAAAAAGCCCTAAGCAATCCTCTCAGCCATCAGGCATACTGATGAATTGCCGGTTATCCTGACAGTAATATCTGTCCCCAGATCCTCTGCCGAATCCACCGCTATGTTCCTGTAGAAGCTGTCCCTCCCTACATACGACTTTGAATTCTTTTCAGTTATGCATATCTTCTCAGTAGTGCCTATCGCAAGGCTGAGGTCTTCATACTGAATGCTCTTTGCAAGCCTTGCCATCTCGATAGTTCTTCGCTTTATGATTTGATTGGACAGTCTTCCGCTCCTCTTTGCAGACGCATTGGGCCTCTCCCAGAACTTCGAGACGTTTGTGACCGCAGGCCGTGTCTCTTTCAATAAGCTTATTGATTCTAGGAAATCCTCTTCCGTTTCCGTAGGGTATCCCACTATCATGTCCGTAGATATGCTCATGCCAGGTATTTTTGACCTCGCCTCATTTACATAGCTTCTGAACTCCTCTGCGGAATAGTTCCTGCGCATCTCCTTCAAGACGGAATCGCTGCCAGACTGCACCGGGAGATGCAGGAATTTATACACCTTGTCGCTTTTGTAGCACTCGATAAGCCTGTCGAAATATTTGTGGAGGTGCTCAGGATTCAGCATGCCTATCCTTATCCTGAAATTACCATCTATCGATAATGCCTTTGAAACCAGATCAGCTATATCCGTCCTTCTGTCTGCACCATATGCGCCTGTATCCTGCGAGGCGAGCTCTATCTCCTTTGACCCGTTAGATACCGCATTTGATACTGCTTTTAGTATAAGCTCTTCGGAGAAGCTGTTCAGAGGACCACGTGCGAATTTGGTCTCGCAGAAGGAGCATGAAGAGAGGCAGCCGTCGCTTACAGGTATTCTTGCTATTACCTCTTTCGGGTTGTATATCAGTTTGGCCCGGTCAACCTTCCGGTATGCGATAGAGTCCCTTGCTTGTCCTCCTTCCAGCACCTTAGGCAGTTCCGTGGGAATGTTGCTTATGGAGATTATGCTTGCCTCTGGGAGAGCCTCTTTTATCCTTTCAGGATTAGCGGAGGCCATGCACCCTGTCACTATTATACTGCTGCCTTTGCCCCTGAGCTTCTCCAGCCTGTCGATTATCCTCTGCTCAGTTGGCTTCTTCACGGTGCAGGTATTGACTATCACATAATCGGGTTTTGCATCCTCGGTGCTGCCTTCCCTGCTGACCCTTACCTCTGAGCGTTTCAGAATGCCCTCTATCATATCGCTATCAGCATGGTTAAGCGTGCATCCATAAGTCTCTATCACTGCTCTTTGCAAAAAATCGCCCGTGCATAAGATTATATACTTTATTATATATGCATAAGTTATAATTTGATTTCTACATTGTAAATCAGATATCTTAGTGATAATATGTTGTGCGCAAGGTGCGGCAAGACCATATACAAGTACAGGACATGCAACTACTGCAAGAGAAAGATCTGCGAGAGCTGCGTAAAGAGCTCCAGGAAGGTTTCAAAGATAATGAAGCTTGTAATATGCAAGGATTGCTGGTCAAAGATGCCTACGAGGAAGCAGTTCAAGAGTGCCAAGAAGGAATCATGATAGTGATAGCAGGGCAAGCATAAGCCTCTCCCCTTCTATCTCAAATTCTTTTGCAATAAACCGTGAAAGCAGCTCCTGCTCATTCATTCCTGAATGCTTTTTGGCGCTTTCAAAGTCCGCTCCTCCCCGCTTAAGCGATTTTGCAGATACTATCTTCAGTATCCTCTCCTTATTCTTCTCAACGACGTTTGCAGTATCGTTCCCAGTGTCATAGAATACCTCTACCTTCTGCGTCTTCTTCAGGCCCATGTCCTTTCTAAGCATCTGCACCCTTCTCTCAAACTCGCGGACCAGCGCCTCTTCTTTGAGCTCCTCGCTTATCTTAGGGTCAACATATGCTACGCCGTACTTGAACTGCACATGGCTCTCATCCGCCGCCTTCTCTATCGTTATGAAGTGCTGCGGGCCTATCTGGAATACTCCTTTTGAGGTGTGCAGGTCGTATGTGCCCGATTTTGCTATCGAATCTTCAACAGCGGCAGGATTTGCGCTCTTTATCGCTTCTGCAACCGCAGAAGCATTTTCCCTGAAATCAGGTCCAAGCTTTCCGAATACAGGTTTTATCTCCGTTCCTGACTTTTCCATGTCCTTTACGTTAATCTCCTTTGCGTTCACATATTCTTCTATTATGTAGCTGTACTTGGACAGAATCGGTTTTGCATCCTCATTAGCGGTCTCTATTGTCGCAGAGCTTACAGGCCATCTCAGCCTCACGGAGAATTTGTCCCTGCTGTTAAGTATCGCAGTTATCGCAGACATGACTACATCGAATTCCGCCTCTATCTGCTTGTTGATCAGCCCTTTTGACGCCTTAGGCCAGCTGTTCAGGAATATCGACTCGCCCTTATATCTCTCTATATAGGCCTTTTCTGTTGAAAATGGCACGATTGTAGAGAGCATTATGATAAGATCGTGGAATATGTAGTTCACTACGTTTATCACCTTCCTTGCATCGGCTTTGCCCGAGTATAATATCTTCTTCTTAGCAGTCTTAAGGTAGAACCTGCTGAAATCCTCCACCATGAAGTTGACGAGCATGCCTGCAGCCCTGTAAGGCGCATAATTTTCTAATGCATCTGTGCATTCGACTACCAGACTGCTGAACTTCGATAATATGAACTGCTCCTCTGGATCAAGTCCCTTTGAAGATGGAGCCTTCGCTGCTTGCGGATGGTAGCCTATCGCTTCTTCGTAATCTTCGAGCAGTTTCTTCACGTTATATATCAGTAGTATGTTTTTGTCAGCATCCTTTATCTCGGAATAAGAGAGGCTTCTGTTGAGTATCGGTACGTGGTTTATTGACCATAACCGGAATGCGTCTGCAGTGGACTCTTTAAGCATATCATTCAGCGGGGCGAAGTTACCAAGACTCTTAGACATCTTCTTCCCGTCAGAAGCAGTCATTATCCCATGGACGACTATGTTGTCTATAGGTTTCATGTTGTACGCCATTGCCCCGCACTTCATTAGCGCCTGGAACCAGCCCCTTATCTGTTCGACATATTCGACTATGAAGTCGGCTCTCTTTACATCACGGAATTGCTGCTCTGAAAGGCTTGCCCTGAAGGTTATCCCCGAATCAAACCAGACGTCGAATACGTCAGGGATTCTTTGCATCTCTGAAGAGCATTCGCACTTTATCATTATCCTGTCTATGTAAGGCCTGTGAAGGTCCTGCAGTGACTCTGCCGCTTTTCTGTCTACTGCCTTTTCTGCAAGCTCCGCGCGCGAGCCTATCACTGTACGCCTGCCGCACTCCTTGCACTCCCATACAGGAATCGGTATGCCCCAATATCTCTGCCTGGAAACGCACCAATCTGGGGAGTTTTCAAGTATGTTCCTCTGCCATGCCTTTACTTCGTTAGGATACCAGTTTACCTTCTCGTTCATTCCTATGAGTTTGGGCTTTATCTTTTGTATGTTAAAGAACCACTGATCTGTTGCCATGAATATCAGTTTAGAGTGGCATCTCCAGCAGTGCGGATAGCTGTGTGTCAGTGTGCCTACATTAAGGAGCATTCCAGAATCCTCCAGGTCCTTTAGCACCTTTGGATTCGCTTCTGAAGGGACTTTCAGCCCCTTGTATGCACCTGCTTCATCGTTATAAGTTGCGTCGGATCCCAGTGGAGAGAGTATAGGTAGACGGTTCTTCAGCCCCAGTTGGTAGTCTTCCATTCCATGCCCTGGAGCCACGTGCAGCAAGCCAGTGCCTTCTTCCATAGTCACAAACTCTTCCGAGGCTATGACCTTGTGGTACTTCCTTATCTCCTTCTGCTTCGGCACCTTCTCTTCTATCGGACTGATATATTTGGTGCCAAGAAGCTCGCTTCCGAAAAATTCAGATTCTATTATAAGATTCTCCCCCGTTATCTCTGCAAACTTGTCAGTGCGCTTCTTTGCCATCACCAGACGTTTGTTTCCTGCCTTTGCAATAACATAGATTTCCTTTGGATTTACAGCAATGGCAACGTTTGCCGGGAGTGTCCATGGTGTTGTAGTCCATACCGCAAGATACGCTTCCTTGCCAAGGACAAGTTTGGAGTCCTTGCCGCTGCTAGCTATTTTGAATGCCACAAAGAGTGATGGATCCTTTTCATCCTCGTACTCTACCTCCATGCTGCCTTGGGAGAGCGGGGTCTCACAGTGCGGACAGTATATGAGCGTGCGTTTGCCCTTGTAAAGGAATTTTCTGTCATTGATCAGCTTGGCCATGGACCACGCGGCTTCGATGTAATCATTATTGTATGCAGCATATGGGTGCTTTAGGTCAAGCGATACGCCGAATCTTTCAAAATCAGCATCCATGTGCCCCATATATAAGTCGACATATCTCTTGCACTCCTGAACGAATTTTTCTATGCCTACCCTCTCCTCTATCTCCTTCTTTGACTTAATGCCAAGGTCCTTCTCGACCTTGTTCTCTATTGGCAAACCATGAACATCATATCCTGCCTTGTCTATTACATTATATCCCTGATAACGCCTGTATCGCACAAGCGCGTCCTTCATCCCCTTTGTCCAGATATGTCCAGGGTGTATGTCCCCCGTGACGTATGGCGGACCGTCAAGGAAGTAGAAGGTCTTGCCGCCAAGATTCTTTGCCTTGACTGCATCATTTATGCGTTTCTCCCTCCAATAGGAAAGGATCTCTTCCTCGTTCTGTATGATGTTAACCATTAGAAACACACCTGCGATTAAAGGCATTACTGATTAGAAATGCTATATTAATATAAATTGGTATAAAAATGAATTATTATATGCTTTCTGTGGAGAGTTTGCTTGTTGAGTCCGTATGAGATCTGCTGATGCAACTACGATAATACGTGTGCTACTGATAATATTTGTCGCTTATCTTATAATATACAAGTTCAACCCTTTTGTCATAGCAATACTTATCGGCATAGCCATATTGCTTGATGCTATAGACGGCTTCTTTGCGCTGCATGAGGCTTCGCACGGAAAGATAAACTTTGGGAAATATGTGGCGGGATTGCGTGGCGACCCAAAGGCAAAGGCAGAGGTTGCTGCAGTAAAGAAGACCTTGAAGAAAAAGGCGAAGTACGGCGCAAGGATGGATGTTGCAGGCGATCGTGCAGTGGAGTACATATTATGGATAACCTTCGTCTATACGGGAGTTGTCCCGATATTCGTCCTCTTTCTGGTAGTCATAAGGCACTCGTTCGTAGATGCGGTAATGGCCGCAAAGGGCACCTCTTCGAAGATGAAGACAGGGTTTGCAAAGGCAGTCTATTCATCAAACATAGGGCGCGGATTCGTGAATGTGGTGAAGTTTGTAACCTTCGCTTATCTCCCTTTCGTCTACATAAGCGGCTATCCGATAATAGTTGGGTATGTCCTGGTAACAGTTCTTGTGGCTTACATAATGCTTAGGGGAGCTGCTGAGCTGTATGAGAGTTTTGCGTGAATGATATGCCTGATAAGCCAGAGATAAGCGTGATAATACCTGCGATGAATGAGGAGAGGTATATAGGTTTCCCGCTAAAAGGTTTTGGCAAACAGTCCTTCAGGAATTTCGAAGTGATAGTGGTTGATGGGGGGAGCAAGGATGATACGGTGCGGATAGCAAAAGAGCACAAAGCCAAGGTAGTTATAGAAAAAAGGCGTGGCATTTCTCCTGCAAGGAATGCCGGCGCCAAAGCCGCAAAGGGAAGCATACTTGTCTTCCTCGATGCGGATACCAAACCCTCGGAGAATCTTCTCGCTACATATAAGAATGTCTTTGAAGATAAAGAGGTTATCGCAGCAACAGGACCTATACTTCCTCTTGAGAAGACGAATTTCAGGATAAGAAAGGGGTACAGTTTTGTATCTGTCTTCTTTGTCAAGAATAGCATAAGATTTGGCAGACCTTCTATAGTAGGGTCGAATTTTGCAGTGAGAAAGAATATCTTCATGAAGATTGGGGGCTTTGATGAAAAGCTTGTAACGTATGAAGATTGGGACCTCTCCGGAAGGCTGAAGGGAAACGGCAGGATAGTATATTCAGATGACGCTGTCGTCTACACTAGCGTGCGCAGGATAAAGGCATGGGGGGTCAGCGGATTCTTTCTCTTCCACGTATCGAATATCTTCAGGTATCATCTGTTGAGGAAGCCGCAGGACCACTACAAGGAGATAAGATAGCAAGGGTAGCTTTGGCTTATGGGCTTAATGGCAGAAGATAAGCCGTATTTTAAAAGGAGGCCCGGTTCCTATAAAACTTTAAAAGCCTTCTTGTACAATAAAGATATGCGTTTTTGATTCTTAGAATATGGTCTTTACTATGGAGTATACAAAATTCGAAAAGGCAAGCATAATAGGCGCAAGGGCCCTTCAGCTGGCATACGGAGCGCCGCCTCTGATAAAGGTGCCTGAGCACGTCTACGACCCTCTCGAACTCGCGGAGATCGAGTTTGAGGAGAAGGCGATACCTATAGTAGTCATACGAAGAAAGGCAGGATAATCATGAAACATGAGGAATATGATATTGTAGTGGCAGGGGCAGGGATAGCAGGCGCATTGGCAGCTGCCGCAGCTGCAAGAGGAGGCGCAAAGGTAGTGATGCTTGACAGGAACCCTGATACAACGGAGGGCAAGAAGACCAATTGGGGATGGGTCTGCGGAGACGCTGTCGCAGAGAGCCATCTTGACTTCGTGCACAAGCAAATAGGCTTGAGGCTTACCGATCCTATTCTCGATCTTAAGGTAGACGGCGTGCTGGTGCTAAGCCCTGACCTGGAGAAGAAGTTCCAGTTCGAGGGAGCAGGATACAGCCTTGACAGGCCGAAGCTTGCAAAGAAGCTTGTTGAATACGCGGTTAAGGAAGGCGCTGAATACGTGCCTCTCCATGAGGTAGAGGGGCCGATAGTGGAGAATGAGAAGCTTGTAGGGGTCTTCGGAAGGGATCATGAAAGCAAGCAGTTCAGGATAAAGGCGAAGCTGGTAATAGACGCGCTTGGTGTCGCAAGCACGATAAGAAGGAAGCTTCCGAAGAATGATTACATAGAGAACATGGTCAGCACTGATGATATAGAATCAACGGGAAGATACATCTACAAATTCAACCCTGGCGACAAGATAGATGAGCGTTATTATGACCCTAAGAATGCACTTATACACCTCAACCAGCAGCTCGCTCCCGGAGGATACGGATGGGTCTTCCCCAAGAGGAACAGCAGGATAAACGTCGGTCTTGGAGTAGAGAAGAAGAGCCTTGAGGTCAGGAATGCCAAGCTGGGCAGGAAGGATACACTGCACATGCTCATAGACGATTATGTCAAGTGGAACCCGCACATACACGATGTTCAACTTGACGAGACCGACAACAATGGAAAAGGGTACTGGTCTGTGACTGTGAGAAGGCAGTTCGACAGCTTGGTATACAATAATTACCTCGGCGCAGGAGACAGCATGGCTATGCCTAATCCGATAAGCGCAGGGGGGATAGGCCCGGCCATGGTGGCAGGGGTACTTGCAGGACAGGTTGCAGCCGAGGCAGTTGCTGCGAAGGACACGAGCATGGATTTCCTATGGAAGTACAATCTGCGCTTCAATGAAGCCTATGGCAGCAAGACCGCCGGCCTTGAAGCCTTCCGCGTCTACCTGCAGAGCCTTAACAACGATCTGATAAACTACGGTATGCACCACTTCCTGACTGAGGAGGAAGCCGTAGAGATAAGCTACGGCAACATACCTAAGATAACCATTGCAAGCACCTTCCACAAGGTCCTCCATGGAATAGCCAACGTTGACGCATTCAAGAACCTGCTCTACACCGTGAAGAAGATGCAGAGGATGAATGAGCTGTATCAGCATTACCCTAAGAGCATAGGCGAATTCCACGCATGGAAGCATGAGGTAAATACTGAGATGAAGGAGGTAAAGGAGAAGTTCCAGCCTAATCCGGTATAGACTCATATCGTTAGCTTCTCGGATCTTCCTCCGTAAACCAGGAACCTCCTTGAGTCTTTTTTCTTCTCTCCGATGATTATCAGTTCGTACTTCTTCTCTGAAAGCATATCCCTGAAGAGAAGCTCGCCTTTTTCATTGGAGACGCATTCGGCTATCTTCTCACCGAAGTACATCAGGTCTGCCCTTGCTCCGGATAAAACAGCATTCTCCTTGCTGAAGAGCGTGAATAGGGTATCGCACAGCCTCATGTTCCTTGTTTTTTCCTCAAAGCCATCGCACTTGATTGCCTCCTCCTTTATCTCTGATATCTGGACGAATACCGAGCTCTCTGGGATCTTCCTGTTTCCGCTGAAACCTATGTAGCTTACTGCGCACTCCCTCTGCCCCAGGAGCTTGAGCTTCCTTGATATCTCAAGCTCGTCTGATTCGGAGAAAATAAGGTCATTGGCAGCATATTTGGCAACGTCTGCGCTCTGCCTGAAGTACATCTTGAACTGCAGAAGCCTTCTTATCCTCGGGCTTATGTCAGTTGCGTTATGCGTTATTAGGAAGAGCCCTATTCCCTTCTTCCTGAAGTTCTGTATCCTGTTCTCAAGATCCTGGTTCGCGGCCGACAGGGAATCGTTGCTGAATACGACCTGCGCCTCTTCCAGGCATATCAGCATGCGCAGTTCGTTGTCCCCGTATATGTCGAATGACTCTGCAAAGCCGTATACCTGATTGAGTATAAGCGCATAGAAAAACGGCTTCATGTTGTTGCTTACCTTGGACAGGTCGAATACCGCGCCTCTTTCGATTATTGATCTGAAATCTATCCCTTTATTGTATGCAAACTCTGGCCTTGATATTATAAGACGCAGGTTCTGGAGAGCCGCCCTTATGTTCTCCCCGTGCTTGGTATATCTTACAGAAGCATTCGTCACTTTTCCATGCTGCTCTATCACTGCAAGCTCTATGTTTGAATAAACTGCGTTCGGATCCGGATCCCTGCTCTCCTTGTATGATTTATTGAAGGCGGAGAGCAGAACCTTCTCGATAGAGTTCTTGTACGGACCGGCATTTGACGCCGATGCTATCAGCATGCTGAGATCCTCATAGAATCTCTCCACGTTTATCAGGTTATCGCATTTGAAGAAATTTATCTGCTTGCTTGAGTCGTAAACCTTTACCACATCCAGTCCGTTCGACTGCCCGAATGCATTCCATTCGTCATTCGGGGATATTATCACCACCTTCGTATTCTTCTCCTTTGCGACCTGGCCTATGACGTTTTTTGCAGATGCAGTCTTTCCGTATCCAGGAAGACCGGATATTATGCAGCCGAGGTTAAGGGACTCTCTTGCAACATTTAGCCTCTCTTCCGTTATCTTTATCCCGTCACGCATGTAGCTCCCTATCTCTATGCCGCTCCCCGATGATATGAACGGTGTCTTTATTTTCGATAGTTTTCTTATCCTCTCTGAGAAGAAGATGAAGCCGCTGCATCTCTCTATGGAAAAAGGTACGCTCTCCATGATTTCCGGATAGGAGTAGAGCTCGCCCATGCTCCTTGCGGATGCCATTTTCTCCTCAAGGATCAGCATCTTGCTTCTAAGATACCTGTAGATAGGATCGGAATCTTCGGAATCCTCGATGAATATAGATAGTTGGTATGATGTCCCGTTGCTCATCAGTATGTCGTTTAGCATGTCGAGCATCGATATGAGCACGCGCTTTTTGTCAGAGTTGTGGTAGATCTCCATCTGGGTGGAGTAGCTGTTGCTATCGAACCTTATTGAAGGGCTCTTCGTGGCACGCACCTCCATTGCGCTTATGTCGCTCTCTATGGCTTTTTTGACCTGTTCTGCCTTCCTTGAGTCTGATGGAGAGAATAGGAAGAATACCCTTGAATTGAAGCTGCGCAGCGCCGAGTAAAGGCCGGTAAGCCTGTTCTCCTGGACTCTTTTACGCTCTTCGTTATAGCGGTTCCTTTCTTCTTCGAACATGTACACTGCCAGCGCTTTGAAGTTGTGTACGCCTTCATGCCAGGTTAGTTCCGTCTTCTTCGTATATATGCCAAGGCCGTTTAGCGCGTTTGATATTGCTTCTGAATCGGCCGCAATATATGTGGAACCGCTTCCAGGCTCATGCACCATCATGAACTTCGAGTACAGGAAGGAATCCAGCACTGTTTCCATATTCATCTCGGAAGGTGCCGACTCTATCTTTAGGTAGTGTAGCTCTGCCATCCGATCACCATGCCAATGCATGCAGTATTAGCAGAGATAACATATTCGGCATAAGCAGCATCGCATATGCCTTAGGTTCCGGGGTTGCAA
This sequence comes from Microcaldota archaeon, assembly GCA_021817505.1. Lineage (GTDB taxonomy): Archaea > Micrarchaeota > Micrarchaeia > Micrarchaeales > CABMGC01 > JAKAUU01. The sequence continues at coordinate 15,661 of JAKAUU010000004.1, forward strand.
GCTTCAGGACCAGAGCTGTTAGGATTGCGGACATCGCCAATGCGTATGGGATGGAATAAGGGCCTGCACCTAAAATCGAGGTTATCGATATTGACGATATCAGCAGGTTGAGATATGCGAATAAAACGCCGAATTGCGCGGACCTTTTGGCCTTGCTGCCGATTCTCAGGTATTTCATAGTAGCACCGCATATACCGATACTGAGAAAAGCACTACGATCGTTAGGATCATGATCTGCCTGCCGAGCATCTTCCTTACAGAAAGGTAATTTTCCTTGCTGTAAACAAACATGAAGATTATGGATAGTATGGGAATCGCAGCTGAGGATGCACCGGCTATATATCTGAATAGGATAAGCATTTCGTACATCTCAGTTCACCAGATTCAGGGTATAGTCTGCGATCCTGTTCAGTATGACACCTGAATTGGGGTTCGGTTTAAGCAGACATCTTAGCAGAAGCGCCTTCTCAGGTGCGAATATCTCCAGGCATGCGTTCGGTGCTATCTCCTTGAACTGGAGATCTTCTGTTTCCATCAATACCGAATCTGGAACGTTTGCCGTTAAACGGTTCTTCTCCCCGGTTTTTGCACGCTGTCTGCCATCGGTTATAAACTTGTCTGAGAGTATAGCCGCCTTGGCTGCGCTCCTGGTTTCCAAAGAGTTTGTGATATAGTTGCCGAATATCCTGAAGCCGTAGTAGGAATACATGCATCTGATGAGATGAATGTTTGGATCTCCAGGCATGTCCATAATGCTGCTTAGATGGCTTTGCTGGGCTATGCCGCAGGCATATTTGGGAATAGCAGGCTGCTCCTCAATATAGATCATTGTCTTGCTTTTCAGGAGGCTTATCGATTTTAAGATTATGAATATGATTATGCCTGCAATAAGCGGATAGAATTCAGATATATAGGCAGGTATGGCTGCGTTCATGCCCTCACCACATTGATGCAGTTGTTTTTGCCCGGGATGACTCTGTAACCCAGGTTAGGAAGCTCTGAGAGAGCAGCATTCACCTCCTCCCTGTTCAGGCCGGTGTATCCCA
>JAKAUU010000020.1 GCA_021817505.1 Microcaldota archaeon
CAACCCTACATATCTCCATTTCATTCACCTTTTTCTTACAGCTTATCCGGAAGATCACACGCCTGACAGTTTAGTTAACGCTTAACCTTGGTGGGTTAATATGGCAAAAAAAGAGGTAAAGCTTCACAGATTGTTCTTTGTGAGGCCTAAGGAGAATACGAACGCGGACGAGTTGGCGGAGCGGTTTGCAGGCTTTGAGAATGTCGATGAGGTGCTGCTTACCGAAGGGGACTATGGATTCATAGTAAAGGCAAGGATGGACTCATTGGAAGAGAGCAAGGAGCTTGCCAGATGCATATCCGAGGTCTCTTCAGGAAGCTGTGGGACTGTTGTCAGCTATTATAAGTATAGGAAATGAATGTATATACTTATGGTCCATATATCAATAATGGGGTATTCCTTTCTGGGGACTGGAATTTGAGTTGGATGATATTTTGATGCCATTAAACCGTTTTCACAGGTACGTTCTGGCAAATTCATCCGATAGCCATGACACGTTGGAAAAATCCAATAGTAGTCAGGAGAATGTGCATGTTTATGACACGACAATTTACGAATCTGGGAAGAAGAGGCTTGTATTCATAGCATGTGCCCATAAATATGGAGGCAGCAGGCCTTTCGTAAGGTTTATGGGCAAAGTTTTCAAAGAAACAAGGCCACAGCTGGTTTTATTGGAAGATTCGTATAAAAAAGAGCGGGCTTATTTTAATAATTATAAATCATTTGGACGGCCTAATTGGAGAGAGAAGGATTGGGCAGCATATCTTTCAGAAAGATTCAATTCAGGTATAGAAGGAATGGATGAAGACACTGGTTTTGTGAATAAAACGATGCTTGGCCTGAAGGATGGGCAGAGAATCTTGGTTTATATCTGGTTTTATCTGTACTATCATAGCCTGAGGGGCCAGCTTTCCAAGAATTTCTCAGATAAGGATATTTATTTCATTACAAAATACCGGATTACACGGGACATGTTTACCTTTAACGGATCTTTTACAAGGCTGGGAAGAGAGATAATGAGGCTCAAGGCCAGTTATGGTTTGGACCTGGACAAGACCCTGGACAAAATAATCAATGATGTCACTGAAGAGTATATTGTTAGAAAGGACCCGGTTTCAGTAATTAATAACGACAAATATGTCTCTTTCAGTTATTCAGACCGTGGGAAGTATAAGATAAATGAATTTACGTGTTTATTCATGGCAATACGGGATAGGCGCATGTATACCGCTTGCTTAGAGGCATTGAATAAGCATGACAGAGTCGTAGCTATTGCAGGATCCAACCATGTAAATAATCTAAGGGAGCTTTTAAGGAGAGGGATTAAGAATAGTTTCGGAGATGTCAGGGTAATGAAAGGATATGAGGTATAGGGGCACGGGAAAACAGATGCCTAAAGATATACTGAAAGGTATATTGCAATCAAAAGTGCATGAATACTTAGTGATGGTATGAAAATACTGATCCGTAAGATAAAGAAGGGGGATGGAGAAGGCATTATCAGATGCTTCAATGAGGCACTGAAAAGAGGGCTTAATACATATACTAGATCAAACACACTCTCTACACCTGAAGATATTAAAGAATTTGATAAGGCTTTTTCTAAACCAAGACTGAATGAATTTGGATTTGTGGCAGTAGACAAAGGAAAAAACCTTATTGCCGGTGTATGCATATTCAGCAGTAAAGGCCATGAGAGGATAAGGCATATTGGTGAGATCAGTTGGGGAGTGCACCCGGATTATCTTAGGAAGGGCATAGCTACAAAGCTGGCAGATGCCACAATCAGAGAAGCAACAAGGAGAAAATTTGTCAGGATAGAGGCAGACATAGCTAAGAATAACACAGCAAGCGTGAGATTGGCCAGAAAATGCGGATTCAGGATAGAGGGCATAAAGAAATACGGGCTTTTGCTTGATGATGGAAGATATGAGAATACGTATATGTTCAGTAAAATTCTCACAAAACATAAATGATTATGGTTTAGGCCCGTATTGGAAAAATGCAGTCCGAAGATGCGGGCTTGACGGATTAAGAGCCTTTCTGCTTAATTATACTTGGTGCATATCATGATAGGCAAGAAGCTTGAATCTGAACTGAAAGAGATAGTAAAGGCCGCTTTCATAAACCAGGAGGAGACCTCCGGGGGCATGGGATACCGGTACTTCCATTCTGTAAGGGTTTATGACTCCTGCAAGAGGTTCTTGTCCTTTGACGAAGTAAAAAGGAGAAAGCCTGATGCTGATGTTGCACTTATCGCTTCCCTGTTCCATGATATTGGAAGAGCAACGGACAAACGCAAGCTTACCACCGCGATAATGCCCGGGCATGATGAACTTTCTGGAAGAATGGTAAAGACTATCCTGAAAGGGCATGTTGATGAAGATACTATAAGCAAGGTAAGTGGGCTTCTGCTGGATTACAAGAATGATGAACACCCATCCATAGAGAAAGAGCTGGTGACTTACGCTGATGATCTGGATGAGATAGGGGCCTTGGATGTATGGAGGATGTTCACTTTTGAGGCGTATAACAAAGGCAACATAGAGACAAAACTGGCTTTCTGGAAGAACAGGGAGTCCAAAAAATACTCTCAAGCATGGATAAATAACTTCAAGATAAGGCCGATACGCAAGATTGCTGAACGCAGGCGGGCCATCCTAAGCGCGTTTATGGAGGAATTGGAGCTTGAGAGCAAAAGCGCAGACATACGCAATTGGCCGTTGAAATGAACGCTGTCAGAGATATGGACAGGTCCGAGTATGCTTGAGATATACCTGATAAGGCATGGAGAGACGGAATTCAATGCACGTGGAATTCATACTGGACAGACTCCGGAAGTTCCCCTGAATAAAACCGGGATCAAGCAGGCGGAAAAACTTGCTGCCAGACTCGGCAGGATAAAATTTGATAAGGTATTCAGCAGTCCGGATATTAGGGCAAAACAGACGGCCGATATCCTTTTCAGGCCTGCTGGAATTGAGATAATTACTGATAATAGGTTAAGAGAACATGAAACTGGAGGCATAAGCCAGTCTTCCGAGGCATGGGTAAATGAGTATAAAAGGCTCCTGAACACCGGCATGTCTAGATATGATGTACGCCCGTTTGGAAATGAGAACATATGGGACCTGATTGATAGAGTAGGGCTGTTCTTAAAAGACATGGAAAGGGAAGAAGGCAGAATCGCAGTGGTTGCCCATGCGGGAGTCAATGACGTTTTCATAAACCTTGCATATGGAAGAGAGAAGGATGAATTTGTCAAAACGCCGCAAGACAACACTGCCATCAACATAATCAGATATGTTTCAAGGAAGTGGCATGTTGTCACCGTAAATGATTCCGGCCATATCTTTAGATAACAACAACGGTCATTTCATTAGCATTAGTTTTGTTACCCTGTGCTTTTCCTTTTTTGTCCTTCTCTTCATCGCGTAGAGATATTTCAGCGTGAACCGGTAGTTGATCTTGCGCCCTTCACATTCCTTCAATATTTTGAAGAACGTCTCCCTGTCTATATCCTTCCTTGCCAGTGTAATATGCGGGGTAAATGCCTTGAATTTTCCATGTTTGTATGGTTTAATCTCATGGTTTATTATTCCGTATAATTTAGTCAGATTCTTACTCTTTACAACTCTGGCATATACGACCCAGTTGGTCTTATTCTGATATTGCTTCCTGAAAGATGATACCCCATATATTGACACTTTAAATGGAGGTATCTTGTTGAATTTTTCCTGTATGTTGCCAATTATTCTGCTTATCTCATTTTCCTCTATCTTTTGATCCATGTAGATGAATGAAGCGTGCGGGCCCTTTATGTCCCTAACAGCGACATAGGTGCGATATTTTCTCGATATATCATTCATTATTTTCTTTAGCTTTTTGGAAGAAGCGGCATCTGGTTTTAATACTATTGAGAATTTTTGTTTCATGGTTATTTATCGTATTAATAGATTATATATTATGATATTGGCATTTAATACAGTGGATTGTAGGAGATTTTTGGTGTGAAGATGTGGTCCGGAGCCTTTGTTTGCGTATTTGACATGGAGTATGCCAACATTCTGATGCTTAAACGCAAACATAACAAGGAATGGGAGGATAAAGGCGGCTGGGGGAATGTGGGAGGATCTGTTGAGCCTGGAGAGACACCCGTTCAAGCATGCATAAGGGAGGCCAGGGAAGAGACAGGCATAGGCCTTGACCCGGCTAACCTGACATTAGTACATATCAGGAGAGTGCCGCACTCTGAGCCTTATGAATACGTAATTCATTTTTATGCGACAGCTATTGATGGCGATACTGCAATAGTTCTAAATGATGAATCATCTGAATACAGGTGGTTCAGTCTGGATTCCCTCCCGGATAATATGCTGGACGATAAAAAAGAGATACTTGAATGGAGAGACATATTTGCATCTTTATTGAAGAAAAAATGAAATGTGTACTTGTTCTGAGAGAATCTCGACACAGTAAAAAGATAAATCGGAATGCTTGGCAGCAGAGTTATTAATTTATCAATTTCGGCAGATCTTTGGTAAGTGATAGCAGAAGGTTAGGTGATGCAAAGTTAGAAATTAATATTAATTTTTAGTGAATCATATTAGCATGACAATGGCAAATGATATAATTACTGAGATGGATTTGCTTTTCCCACATAGTCTTAGCATGGGATGGGACATGACGCAGGGACTAATAGTTGGTGATGCATCAAAAAGCATATCGAACGTGATTGTCAGCTTAGAATTCAGGGATAACATTAAGGATGAAGATGCAGATATGATCATACTCCATCATCCACCCATTTTTGGGCCTGATAGGGAGGTTACAAATCCATTTTATAGGTCTTGGAAGAAAAACGATATTGTAGTGTATGCAATACACTCAAGGATGGATAGGAGCGGTTTTACTAGCCAGGCAATTGTAGAAAAGCTTTTTGAAAAAACAGAATACGCTAATCTGAAGATTCTGGACGACGGTACTGCAATAATAAACCTTGATGAGCAAACAGATATTGACAATCTGATTAAAAAAACAAAAAGCAGGCTAAAACTTAATTCAGTTAATGCGATAATAAAAAAACGCATGGTAAAGAAGATTGCAATACATGGCGGGGAAGCATTCCAGCTGCACCACATATCGGATGCTATGAAAGAAGATATTGATTTGTATATGGGAGGGGACATGTCACACCATCTTGCAGAGCGCACTTATGAATTCGAAGCTAGCTTTATCGACATAGGACATTTTAGCGAGCAGGAGGGCATGCGCAAGTTGGGAGAGATATTGCAGACAAAGTTTCCAGAAATTAGTTTCAAGTATATTGAACAGCCCCAATTATGGGAGATAAAGTGATGGACTTACTGCCATAGATGCCATGAAAGATAATTCGGATGCTTGGCAGCAGAGTTATTAATCTATCAATTTTAGTAGATTTTATGGGAAGCGGCAGAAGATTAGGTATTACGCATTTAGAAATGAGTAATTTTGATGTGTTTGTTACTTATGAAAAGGGGTTGGAAGATGCAGTGCCGTTGATACAGGAAGGGATTGCCAAGTCGGAAAAGTTGATTAGTAGCAAAAATGACATTGCAGTTATGCTGTCAGCTAATGAGGATACATTCATAAGGGACAGGATGGATGGCGTATTCGGATTCACAAGAAAGGATTTTTCAATATCAATAAGCATAAATACCGGATCTAATTCATGGAAAGATTTTGTTGCCCAGACTGCTGTCCATGAATTTAACCATACGGTAAGATTACAGAAGATGTTTGGCAGGGAACGTAGCGGCATAGGAGTAGGCATTGCATTTGAAGGCCTTGCCCAGTGTTTTGAAGAAGCTGCGATGGGGCAGTTAAGGCCTTGGTCAAAGGCATTGAATAGAGATCAGGCAAAAGAGGTATGGCAAAAAATAAAAGATAGGTTAGATGATAATAGTGTTGACCTTTACAACAGGTTATTCATAAATTCGAATGATAAAGAATTTGCATTATGGTCTGGATATGCGCTTGGGTATTTGATCATTAAAGAAAAGATCACAGAACTTGGAAAAGACATGGATTGGGAAGAACTCATGGATATGGATTCCAAGACACTCATAAGCAATGGATTGTAATAAGCGGAGCGGCAAATTACGATTTTATGGCATTTAGAAGCCATTTTGGGACTATTCCGAGTTTAATGTACCGCTGTTTGGTTTTTCCAGGCAGAGTCCTGAATTCACGTATTATGTGCCTGCAGTTTCTTTCATTGCAGCTGCATTTCATCCTTGAAGGATCATTATACATGGTTGTGGAGTAATCGAAGGTTATCTCCTCATTCTTCCTTATGCTCCTTATGGCAATAAGGGTCATCTTGCCGATTATACCTGCATTAGGATTGCATGAATGGTTTACAGGGCGCCTCCTGGCTGGCATTTTTCCTTGATATAGATTTATCCCAACCTGAAAGTAATGATCCTTATGGAATGGCGTTCTGGCCTCTTTCCAGGTAATTGACGGTCCTTTGAATACCATTATTCTTTCCCTGTTTTTGATCCGTCTTGCTGCAAATACACCCATTCCGCGTTTGGATTCCGCTATGTAGAATTTATCCATAATTTCAACTATAACCCATATTATAAGAATGTTGTTAAATTTTGCCAGCGTATTTATTTTGTGGAAAGGTGTTCTGGGGAGTTTGCAATAGAGTATAGAGGCAGATGGCATGGATAGTAAATATGAGTTGGACTATGAAATTCCTTCGAAGATACCTAAGGATGCCAAACTTGCTTTCAAAGGAGTGGTCTGGGAGGTCTACCAATGGCAACAGAAGATGTTTGATGGAACATATGAGACCTTTGAAGGATTGAAACTGCAGGGAGGCGTGAAGGTAATCGCTACAAAAGGAAGTAAATTATTCATGTCCAAAGAAGAAACCCCTGCGGACTCAGTCAGGTATACGCTGCTTGGAGGAGGAATAAACAGTGGTGAAACACCATTGGAGGCTGCAAAAAGAGAGCTTCTTGAAGAGAGCGGGATGGTTTCCAACAATTGGGAACTGGTTGAGGTTATCGACCTTTTCAAGTACAGAAGGGTAGACAGTTACATTTATCTGTTCATAGCAAAGGAATGTGAGAAGGTGGCTGGACAGAAGCTTGATCCTGGGGAGAGAATTAATGTAGAGGAGGTGGATTTCGATCAGTTCATCGATAAACTGAAGAGTTCAAGAGGCAAGCTGGGCAGCACGGTTGATGGCATGCTGAACGATCCGGAATTTGTAGATGGACTTAGGCGTAAGCTAGAGTTATGAGGAATTTATCTCCGGCACGCCATTTACAAAATGCAGTCTTGGAACAATGTCGTACCTGTTAAGCTGCACGCAGTCCGATGTGTCCTGCCCTCTTCCGCGTGATTCATTATACCTGTGGCTTGCAGTATCCATAATCTCTTCTGACAGATGGTCTTTTGAATTATAGAACAGATTTTGTGCTCTGGCGCACCCTATAGTTTTATCCATTTTGGAAAATGAGGCTATTGCACCTGCAGCCAAAAGGTCTTCATAAGCAAATATTGGATTGAGTTCGCATTTTGCGATTTCCTTCACGGCCATGAAGGGCTTCCTCTTTTCAACATCCGTCTCCCCTGCGGCAATCAGGGTTGTGTTCTCGTTCATTTTGTCTATCCATGTCCCTACTGCCCTGGCATTTAATATGCACCCGTAGACGACCTGTTTTGCCTTGTTTGCAACTGTGGACAGATAAGAGCCATTGGGAGAACTGATAATTACCCTTTGAGGAGGTTTGTTGAAAAATGTTCTTGGAGAAAGAGAGAAGCTCTCTGTTTTTCTGTTTTTATCCGAGGTAGGTTCTATCGTAAATCCCAGTGCAACTGCAGTAACTACCGCGCAGCTGAAGCGCAGCTGGTCTATTATTACAATATTGTCCCTTCTTGCAATTGCAGACCTGAGGCCTTCTATCCCCCATCCCAGTTCCAATATAGCAGATTCAGCCATGTTTAACAAATGCTGTCAATGTAATAAATAATAGGATGTTCAGATACTATAAACCGGTAGAGATTGATGAGTTATTACATTATAATAAGAGGCCCGGCGGGAGTGGGGAAGAGTACAGTCAGCAGGCTGCTTTCCGAAAAGATTGGTGCAGAGGCAGTCAATTTTGACAAGATAATGGATGATCTTGGGATGGATTACGTGCCTGGAGAGAAATGGATACCTCTGGATAAGTTCCTGAAAGCAGACGATGCTATGCTTCCTAAGTTCCAGGATGAGCTTGAGAAGGGAAACAGGCTGATCCTGGACGGTAACTTTTACCATATGGAACAGATAGAGGACATTACTTCAAAACTGCATTTTCCGCACGTTGTCTTCACCTTGAAAGCAGATCTTAAATCATGCATAGAACGGGATAAATCAAGGAATAATGGATTGGGAGAGAAGGCAATCGGGGATGTGTTTAAGCTTGTGTCCGCATTTGATTATGGGATATGCATAGATACCAGGGATAAGACGGCTCTTCAGATTGTTGAAGAGGCATATTCGTATCTGAAGAAGGTAAAATAGATAGTCAGTATTGCGCATCAGTGTTTGCATAGCCTTATTGCTTTATCAAGCACAGGATCATTCCCCGTTCTTATTTCTTCTGTTGTAGGGCATACTGTTATGTCTGGCTTAATCCCTATTCCTTCAAATCTTGAACCGTCAGGAAAACGAACTTGATTTACCCCGAAATATATCTTTATGCCATTCTTTGAATAACAGGGCATGGTGCTGCCGTCACTGCCCCTTGTAGTTACTCCTATGACTGTTCCGCTACGACTCTGCTTTATAGGCAACACAATATCTTCCGCAGCAGATCCCGTGGACTGATCAACCAGTACAAATAGGTTTCCTTTATAGTGGTTCTTGAAAGGTACATATCGCATTGTGTAGGATGTGTATTTCATTTTTTTATCGCCTTTTTTCAGGTAAAATAACGTTAATATCTGACTAACTGTCTTCTGAGTCATTTCTAACTGCATAGATCCTAATGCGCGTCGTTTTACAAGCATTCTTATGAGCCTTCGCGGTGTTGATCCGCCTGGGTTGCCCCTGAGATCAAGTATTAGATTTTTGCAGTTTTTGTGTGTTTTTATCATCTTTATTGCATCTTCCGCAAATTTGTCCGGATGCATTCTGGGAATTTTCAGGTATAGCGTATCTGGAAAGATAAGCCTGCTTGTCGTCTTTAGATGCTCCTTTTTTAATTTTTTAGTATGTGTTCGGTCTATGTGGATTGTGCCTTTATTAGTAGTTATGCTCATTTTTTTAGGAAGCCAATTGTAGTATAGGAACATGGAGTTTCTGGCAGCGCGTTCTGACGATGCACAAATATATTTCGATATTTTCTTGAATAGGGCTTCGGTAGTTTGTCCATTTACCTTGTATATTATGTCCCCGGGCATTACATCTTTCAATGTGCTCTTTGAGACGACCCATTTCTTTTCCTCATCATGGTAAAATGCGTAGAATCCGGGCCAACGCTCTTTTTTATACAGCAGCGTATCTGTATACCAGGTATGCCCGTTTTTCAATTCTGTAATCATCTGGGCCATTAGTAAACTGAAGCTTTTCCTGTCATGGGCTGCAAGCAGTTTCTTCATGTACCTCTTCCGCAGGTATTCGAGAGTTACGCCTTTGGGCGCATAATTCCAGTGAACAAAGTAATAGTCAAGATAAGTGAATGTGCTGTGAAGTATCTCGAATCTCTCTTCCAAGCCAAGCTTATCCATACTTTAATTATTCTTCTTAAGCATTTAAATTGAGAATGGGTGGCACGTATTCCCAGGGAGATAGAGCTTTTGATAGTCGGGATAAACAGGGAAGAAGTTTCCAGGAAGCTGAAGGCGCTTCGTGCGAAGTACCACGGTAAAAAGAACCTGAAAAGGGTTACCTTCCAGCTTGCAAGGAGCGGAGCCATAAAGGATACGAAATCATTTTCCAAGAATGATTCTTATCACACTTCATGGATAAGGGTCAGGACCGACGGCAGGAGAGCGACGCTTACGCTGAAGGAGCAACGGGGCACAGGAATGTCGAAAAGAAAGGAGTATGAAACTGAGGTGGGCGATTTTGCATCAGCCGTCAGGATACTGCGAATGGCTCTTCCTGGTTCCGAATATATTTATGCAGAGAACTCCAGGGAGACTTACACGCTGGATAATGCGGAGATAACGATAAACAAATGGCCTTATCTGCCGTATACTTTGGAGATAGAAGGAAGTTCGGAGAGGCTTGTCAATTCAGTTTATAAGAAATTAGGGATACGTGAAAAACCGTCCCCGAATCTGGCAGTCTCAGACAGGGAATTCTATAAATTATACGGGATTGATTACGGTAAGATTGAGAGGATGAACAAGCAGAAGCTGGACAGACTGCTAGGCACTTAGCTTTCTACGGAAAGGAAGCTCCCTATTTTTGATACGGCTGTTTTTATGTTCTTGATTGAAGAGCTATAACCGGTTCCTGCGTCAAGGCTGTGGTCCGCCCCGCGTATCGCAATAATCTTGCAGGAGCTTGCCCTTGCGCATTTTGCTTAGTGCTCTTGTATCAAAGTACCGGTCATTTGTGCCGGTTATCACGATTGATCTTTCCCTGAACTCCCTTTTTTCCTTAAGGGTTTCCATGACGTGGAGGTTATTCAGTACAGGAGTTAGCCAGACTAACCTGGTATTGTTTTTTATCTTCCTGGCATTGAGCAGGTGGACCATGGCTTCAGTCCCCAAGGATTTGCCTATGAGGACCATCTTGCCATATTCCATCCCTGCAACGGCATCGTATGCAGCCTCTATATCGCTGTTGAAACGCTTTTCCTGCTCATCCCCAGGCAGGTTGCTGAAGGCACCGCCATATTTGTAGTTCAGCTGCAGCACGTCGTATCCCAGATCTTCCAGTAGCAGAGTTGTATAATAAAGAAGGGGACCGTGGCAGGTATATCCCATGCCTGGAAACATTATGGCTGCTCCCTTCGGGCTTTTGCAGCGTATGAATGTGTTTGGAACGCTCTTTTTGTAACTGCGGATCTCCAGCTGATCAAACTGCACCATTTCGCCACCGTGTTCATAATGTTATAAACAGTTAATAATACGGATAGTAGTAAACCCTAGAACAGATCTGGAGTGAGTCTCCTGCACTCTTCTTCCAGCTCCTTTAACTGGAGCACCTCCATGCCGGCGTTTTTTAGGGTCTCGATTCCATTGCATATCATGCGCGTGTCAGGATCAAAGGTTCCGAAAACCACCCTTCTTATCTTATTTGCCATTATCAGGTCGCAGCAGGACTTTTTTCCCGATCTTCTTTTATCGCATGGCTCCATGGTGCTGTAGATTATTGCACCTGAGAGATCTCTGCTGTATTTTTTAATAGCGTATTCCTCAGCATGTGTATATTGTATGCTCTCACCGCTGAAGGCTTTGGATAGAATCCTGTTTCCAGATACAAGGACCGCGCCTACCTTATAGCCATCGGCCGCTTTGCTCTTTGAAGCCTGTGAAATAGCTTCCTTCATGAAACCTGCATCGTCCATGAACGATATTTGTCATATGATATTAATAATTTGTGAATCCGAGTTTTTTTATGGCCGGCAAAAGGCTTTCCGAGAAGATCGTATATAAGAGATATCCGTATGTGAGCGTTGTAGACATTGTCAACGGGAAAAGGATAGAGAAGAGCTTCAGGAAGAGCGAAGGGCCTTATACCGTATCAGTATTGCCGCTGCTAAATGATAGTACTGTGATTCTTGTCAGGCAGTATCGGCCCGCTATGCGTGGCTCTTCTTTCAGCAAGAGCGGCTTCATATACGAATTGCCCGGAGGGCATGTTGAAAAAGGGGAATCTCCGCAAAAAGCTGCCTGCAGGGAGCTTGAGGAAGAGATAGGGTATACTGCAAAGCGCATGAAGTTCCTCTATACGCGGGTATTTACACCATGGTCATCCGATGCTGGGGACAGCATGTTTGTGGCAAAGAATCTTGTTAAAAGCAGGAAGAGGCTTGACAAGGATGAGCTTATGGAGAACGTGCCGTTCAAGGCAAAGGAGATTGAAAGGATGCTTAAGAGCGGGGAGATAAGCGACCTTTCTTCAAGGGAGGGGCTGCTCTACTGGCTTTCCATGATAAAGTAGACTCACTCGACTATTACTTCAAGGTCTCCGGTGTAGTTCGAATCAGGCGCCTTGACGTATATCTTCATCACGTAGCTGTCCTGCTTGTTCACTGTTGTTGGGAAGGCAGGGTCCGTAGACTCGACTGTAAAAGGAGGAGCGACCTTCACCCTTGTTATACTGTCATTGTACTTTAAGATGTTGAACATCTGCAGTTCCGTCTTGAATATCTGCCCTTTCTGAAGCGAAAGGCGCATGCTTGAATTCTCAAGAACGACCCTCTGGCTCCCCTTTGAGAGCACGATCGCTCTTATGTTAAGGCCGATGTTGTCTGCCGGCTCCTCGTTCATGTTTATGCTCATAGGGCCCTCATAATTCACGCTCGGGCCCTCTACCTTGAGTTTGAATACGGCCTTGTCCATGAATTTAACCTCTGAAGGAAGCTTTGGGCTCACCTCGAGGAGCTTGAATGGGGGAGTGATCTTTATCTCCTTTACAGTCATGCTGGGCCCCTTCAGGTCATCAGGAAGCAGGTTGGAGCCCATCTTGTTCTGGAACGGTATATTCACGTAGAAGACCTGCTTCTCCGATGTTATGCCCGGTATCCCATGGACGGCTCCCATGAACCTGATGCTTATGTTCGTTATCGTAACCTTGTAGCCCTTCTTCTTTGAGATAAACGGTATGCTGAATTGCATATATACACTCTGCCTGAGATGCGCCTTCTGCACATTTAGAATATGTAATAGGAATTGGCATAATGAATTTATAATCTATTGCATAAGTTGTAGTGATAATATGGTTGAGGCTAATTCGAAAGCACCCGCTTTCAAGCTGAAGGGGTCTGATGGTAAGGAACATACCTTGAGCGAATTCAAGGGCAAGTATCTCGTTCTGTATTTTTATCCGAAGGATGACACTCCGGGATGCACGATAGAGGCAAAGGGCTTCAACAAGAAGCTCGATGCGATAAGGAAGAAGGGAGCGGAGATAGTCGGGGTTAGCAAGGACGACCTGAAATCGCATGGCAAGTTCTGCGACAAGTACGGGCTTGAATTCCTGCTTCTCTCAGACCCGGAATCGAAGACCATAAAGGAGTACGGCGCATACGGCGACAGAGGGATATTCGGGATGGGAACGCTGAGGAATACCTACATAATAGACAAGAAGGGGAAGATAGCGAAGGTCTTCGAGAAGGTTAATCCTAAGGGCCATGAGGACGAGATACTGGATGCACTCTCGTCTTTGGAGGAATAGGGCGTTGATTCCATGGCAGATGATAGCTACAGGCTGGGAACAGCGGTTGTTCCGGAGCTCTATCGCCTGAGGATAGACGCGGACATGAAGAGATTCACCTTCTCAGGTGAGGAGTCGATATCTGCAAAGGTTACCGAGAGGAGCGACAGGATAGTGATGAATGCGTACATGCTCAGGATAAAGGAGGCTTACGTCTCCGTTAGGAACAGGAGGATAATTGCGAAGCCGGTTGTTGATGAGAAGAGGCAGAGGCTTACGCTGCTTTTGGAAGAGAGCGTTATTGGCAAGGTAGAGATACATATCAGGTTTGATGGCAAGGCTGGGGAGAAGATGGTCGGGCTGTACAGGAGCGAGTACATGGAAAGGGGAAAGAAGGTGAACATACTCACCACCCAGTTCGAATCCCTTTATGCGAGGCAGGCCTTCCCGTGCTTCGACGAACCCGAACTGAAAGCGGCATTTGAATTGACGCTTAGCGCAGACAAGGATTACAACCTTGTATCCAACATGCCTGCCAGGAGCACGACAGTGTCGAAGGGCAGGAAGGTATCGGAGTTCATGCGCACTCCGGTAATGTCGACTTACCTGCTTTACATGGGGGTCTTGAAACACGCTTCCACAAGCACAACCTACAGGGGAATAAGGATAAACATACTCTCTGCACCGGCATACAAGGAGTATATGGAATTGCCTCTCGAGTACACTGTGAAAGCGCTAAGGTTCTATGAGAATTATTTCGGGATAGAGTATCCGCTCCCGAAGCTGGACATAATAGCAATACCGGACTTTGCAGCGTCGGCCATGGAGAACTGGGGTGCGATAACCTTCAGGGAGAAGACATTGCTGGTTAAGGAGAGCAGCCCGGTGCCTGACAGGCAGTACACCGCAATGGTCATAGCCCACGAGCTTGCGCACCAGTGGTTCGGAGATCTTGTCACCATGAGATGGTGGAACGACATATGGCTTAACGAGAGCTTTGCGGAGTTCATGGCTTACAAGGCGACGGCAGAGCTCTTCCCCGAATTCCACATGGACCTTGAGTTCCTCTTTGACACCATAGACGTAGGCTTAAATTCTGACGATATAAAGAGCACGCATCCGATAGAGGCTGTTGTGCGCGACCCCATGGACATGGACAGGGCATTTGACAATATAAGCTATAGGAAGGGAGGGAGCGTGCTGAGCATGATGGAGGATTACGTAGGCAAGGAGAAGTTCAGGAAGGGGCTCCACAAGTACCTGAAGAAGCACATGTACTCGAATACCGTCAGGGATGACCTTTGGGATGCAATAGGCTCGGTAGCGGGAAGCGGACTGCAGGTGAAGAGGGTCGCGGACGCGTGGATAACGAAGGCAGGGCACCCTGCAATACGCGTCAGCAGCAGGAACAGCATAGAACAGTCAAGATTCATACTGAATAATCATAGAGGCGACGGGAAGGAGGTATGGCCGATACCCGTCACTTATGCTACCGGATCTGGAAAGAACTCCAGGGTTCTTTTTGACAGGAAGCGCATGGATCTCAAGCAGGCATCAGGATGGGTGAAGCTCAACTACGGGCAGAAGGGCTTCTACAGGGTCTTCTACGAGAATGAGGATCTGATGAAGCTCGGAGCTCTCGTCAAGAGCGGAAGGCTGTCATGGGCAGACGGATGGGGATTGGAGAATGATCTCTTCATACTTGCAAGGTGCGGAGAGGCGATGGCTTCCGACTATATGGATTTCGCAAGGCTCTTCTCGGGTCTTTCTGAATATCCTATGGCATACTCGGCAATGGTGAACATGAGATGGATAAGGAACATGCTGCCTGAGGGCCACCCGCTGGTTAAGGAGATAGATTCCACCTGCATTGATTATTCGAGATACCATCTAAGCAGGCTGGGCTGGACCCCGAAGAAAGGGGAGAGCAGCATGGAGACGCTTATGAGAAGAACCTCCATATTGATAGCAGGAGTTTCAGGTTATGGGGAAGCTGTCTCCAGGGCGCAGAAGCTCTTCAGCGCATTCAAGGACAGGGGCATAGAGATCGATCCTGAGATAAGGAGCGCGGTCCTAACGGTTGTGGCGATAAACGGGGATGCCAGGCTCTACGCATGGTTCAAGAAAAAGTATATTTCAGAGATGGATCCCGGAAGGAAGCGTGAATATCTCCTGTGCCTTGGGGCATTCAGGGAGAAGGAAGTGATAAGCGATGTGCTTGATTTCAGCATGAGCAGCGCGGTCCGTGACCAGGATAAGTTCTACATACCGACAGTGGTTGCAGGGAATCCTGTTGGCAGGAGGATGATATGGGGATGGACCAAGAAGAACTGGAAGAGTATCCTTAAGAGATTCGAGGTAGGGAACCACATGCCTAGCAGGTATGTCTCCAACCTCGCATCTGTCGCAGACATCAAGACAAGGGATGAGATCAGGAGGTTCTTTACGCAGAAGGGCAACTTCAGGAATGACGTCAAGCCGCCCCTGGATGACTCTCTTGAGAGAATTGATGCCAACATCAGGTTCATCAAGGTAAACAAAGAACGATAGGGAATTGCTCATCTCAACCGAGAGCATTAAGTGATTCCTCTATCACCTTTATCCCTTCCGGGGTAGAGGCATCGACATATATGTCGACCTTCGTATTAAGCTCTTTGACCAGATTGTAGAAGGTGTTCTCCGATATTATTCCGGAATCAGCGCCCGATTCATCCACATCATCCGAATGGTCCTTAAGGACCGCAAGGCCCAATTCCTTTATCGCGCCCAGTATCTTCGCCTTTGCCGGCCCGACCTTGTCCTTGTCCTCTTCCATGAGCTCGGCTTCGTAATACACGGTATTGGAATCGTATGCATCTGCACCCTGTTTCAGGGCTCTGACAAAGGTAAACTCTATTCCCTTGTAGACATACCTTTCAGAATCCCTTATTGTAACAAGGCATTTTTGGTGTCCGAGCACCGCAAGCAGCTTCACGGCATTGATGAACTGGTTTTTTTCTATCTTTACTTCTATCTCTTCCCGGTCCGAGGAGCTCAGCTCGCCTATCTTGAGTACGATCTCGGCATAGTCGTTTGTGATGCGGCAGCGCAGGTCTATCCTGCCCCCAGCATCATAGTCGCCGTAGAGTATATTGACTCTGCGGAACTTCTTCGCAAAGACCATTTTGTCCCCGAA
>JAKAUU010000019.1 GCA_021817505.1 Microcaldota archaeon
AAGTAAGCTGTGTCCAGATGCCCTTCTGGAGATGTGCCTGTTGCCATGCTATTTAAAATTATGCCAATAGGCATATATAACAGAAAACTATCAAATTTTGTTGGTGAAAGCATGAATAAATTGATAGTCTTAGGAATAACTGCAATGGCAGTTTCAATGCTGGCTGGCATTGTCGCTGCTTCGGGAGCAAACCAGTATGGGAACGGATTCCCGATAAGTTCTTCGGGATACTGCCATGGTGCGTTTGCCAATACTAACGGCAACTTCGGCAGCTTGGGAACAAGCGGCACAGCATCTTCGATAGGCGGAGGCGTACCTGCAAACCAAGGAGCAGCTGGATACGATAACTCGGCAGTATCTGGAGACTGCACACTGCCTAGCGGCCAGTAATAGCAGTAGCTGATAACTTAGGCTGGGCCTGAATGGCCCAGCTCTTTCTTTTTTTCATTTTATAAAATGCTTTTTGTGAGATCTGATTTTGCATACTGATGGCGAATATCGCTTTGGCAGTTGTTGATTCGATAGATGAGGCTCTCATTTGATGGGGAATTCAGTTATATAACTTTCACTCGCAGATATTCCTTGAATCAAATGATTGCAATTATCTATTTCGTAGAACTACTGCTTGCAGGCATCATAGCAGGCGTGGTAGGGTCCATGAGCGGCCTTGGCGGAGGAGTTGTCATTGTGCCAGCACTTACGCTTTTGTTCGGAATACCCCTTGAATATGCAGCTGGTGCAAGCCTGGTCTCAACAATAGCAACATCTAGCGGGGCTGCAAGCGCATATGTCAAGGACAAGCTTGCAAACATAAGGATAGGCATGTCCCTTGAGGTTGCAACGACCCTGGGGGCAATAGTAGGTTCGCTTCTTGCAGCATATATCTATGCCAATGGCATAAGCAGCTACCTGTTCATAGTCTTCGGGATAGTGCTCATAATCTCCATATATCCGGCAATCAAGGAGTATAAAAAAGGGAAGATGCACAGAATGAACAAGGACTGGTCTACTAAATTTTTCCAGCTTTCAGGAAGCTATTACGACAAGGCAGAGAAGAAAGTAGTAAGGTATTCAGGATATAGGTGGGGGCTTGGCGAGATTGTCAGCCTTGGCGGCGGGCTGATGTCAGGATTGCTCGGTGTCGGCGGAGGAGTTTTGAAGGTCATGGGCATGAACCGTGGAATGAGGCTGCCCATGAAGGTCACTACCTCTACGAGCAACTTCATGATAGGAGTTACTGCAGCTACGAGCAGTGCGATCTACTGGTCCCTGGGCTATATACAGCCGTTCATAGTTGCACCTGTTGTAATAGGCATATTGATAGGGGCGTATTTCGGGTCTAAAGTGCTGGAGAGGACGCAGAGCAGGAAGATAAGGACTCTCTTCCTGATAATGCTCGGGGTTGTAGGTCTGCAGATGATATTTAGAGGGTTTGGTGTTGCATGATGGACATGGATAAATTGATATCTAACGTTCTTAGGACAGGCGTCATCATTAGCCTTATCCTCATACTTATCGGCACCGTACTGCTTTTTGCGGATAATGGAAGCAATGGCTTCACCATGGCCCAGATAATAAATGTTAATAGCAAAATCAACTCTTCCATTTTTTCGATTGCCGGAATGGTAAACGGCCTTTTCTCCTTGCAGGGTGCGGACTTCATACTCCTCGGGATAATAGTCCTTATACTCACTCCGATAACGCGGGTAATAACATCGGTGCTTAGCTTCCTTTACGAGAGGAACTGGTTGTATGTGATTATAACAGTCATAGTGTTTATCGACATCATGGTTGCGATATTCATAGTTCCTGTGATTCTCGGGCATTAGAAAAATATCCTGAATTATTTGTAACATTTAAATAATGTGATTCCACCATTTATCCAGGTAGTTTTAATGAAACAATCTAACATGGCAATAATAGGGGCGGTTATCATCATAGCGATAATCGCAATAGTTGCACTGGCACTTTCAGGACAGAGTAGTGGCAATACCAATCCAGCTGCCACTGCTGGAACAACTGGAAGCGGATCCGCATACAATTATACAACGGCAGTAACAACTGCGGCGAGTAATGCGATTAACAGCACAACCAGCATTGCCAATTCAACAGGCAATGTGACCAATTCTTCAGTCCCGAAGACAAAAAATTCAAGCACCAATAGCTCAACTGCGAAGAATGGAGTTATGGTAGGCGTCAGCTCGAAGGTAGGCAACTATCTGGAGAGCTCGGACGGTTTTACGCTCTATCTCCTGAATTCTGATACGCCTTATAAGACAAGCACCTGCACAGGGGCATGCACTTCAAAATGGCCTCCTTTCATCTTCAATGGAAACCTTTCCTCATTGAACATCGGAACTGGCCTTAATGAGTCTGCATTCGGATCAGTAAACAGGGGAAATGACACCCTGCAGTTGACATACTATGGATGGCCAGTGTACTTCTTCTTCAAGGACACTGCGCCGGGCCAGGTCAACGGAAATGGGATATATGCATTCGGCGGGACATGGTATGCAGTAACTGTGCCGAAGCCCACTACTTCCTGATAAATGAATTTGGGTATGCATTTGCATACCCTTTTCTTTTTAATTTTGAATAGAATAGGCATTTGCTGGATGTTTTACAGTAATTTTGGCAGTATGCAAGTAAGGGACTCGTGATATATTATAGGCGTCATGATAAATAATTGATAGTGAGGTTATGAAAGATCCGGTATGCGGCATGGAAGTTGATGAAAAGGCAGCTTACAGGAGCAGCTATAAGGGCAAGACCTATGCATTCTGCTCAGCCTCATGCAAGCAGAACTTTGACAGGAATCCAGACAGATATGTGAAATAGGCATAACTACATAATGAATAAGTGCGATTATGGCAAACGATCCGATATGCGGAATGTATGTTGAAGAGAAAGGCGCAGCGATAACTAGTGATAAGGATGGCAGGAAGTATTATTTCTGCAGCGCTTCTTGCAAGCTGCAGTTCGACAAGCCTGAACTTGAGATGAGAATCCTAAGACGAGCACTTATAGTTGCATGGCCAGTCACAATAATTATACTTTTACTGACGTACCTAATCAAGACAGAGTATAATGATTATATCATGCTGGTCCTTGCCAGCGTGGTCCAGTTCTATGCAGGGCAGAGGTTCTATGCAGGGATAATCGATGCAGTGAAGCACAGGTCCGCGAATATGGATACCCTTATAGCCATAGGGACGACGGCAGCATGGGGATATAGCGCCATAGTAACATTATTTCCGTTATTGTTCCTGTCAGGAGGGGTCTTCTTCGATACCTCTGCAATGATAGTATCGCTCATACTTACAGGAACGTACATGCAAAGGATTACCGAGGCGAAAGCTTCTAATGCAGTATCTGCGCTCGTAGCCTTGCAGCCCAAAACGGCACATCTTGTAGAGGGTAATGGCATAAAGGACATTCCGATCGAACAGGTAAGCGAGACAGATATCCTTCTTGTAAGACCTGGGGAGAGGATACCTACAGATTCGGTAATCATAGAGGGAGAGAGCTCTATCTACGAATCGGCAGTTACCGGAGAGAGCATGCCAATTACGAAGAAGGAAGGGGATAGTGTAATAGGGGGAACTGTAAACTCGTCAGGCTCGCTAAAGGTAAAGGTAGTGAGGGTCGGAGGCAACACGGTCCTTGCCCAGATAATAAAGATAGTGAAGGATGCTTCTTCAAGCAAGGTGCCTGTGCAAAGGCTGGCTGATAAGATATCGTCATACTTCGTGCCGGCAGTGGTTGCGATAGGCATAGCCGCTGCGGTTTCATGGTACTTTATGGGAGGGATAGGGCTTAACTCGGCGGTTCTGATATTTGTGAGCGTGCTCATAGTGGCATGCCCGTGCGCATTAGGCATAGCGACGCCTGCCGCGCTGCTGGTAGCTTCAGGGAAAGCCGCAGAGAACGGAATTCTCATCAAGAACGGGGAGAGCCTGCAGGTTGCAAGCAAGGTAAACGCAATTGTAGTGGATAAGACAGGGACCCTGACGAAAGGCAAGCCGGAGGTTACCGATATAATTTCACTGTCGGAATATGATGCCATGAATGTACTCGAATTTGCTGCAATAGCGGAGATGAGCTCAGAGCACCCTATAGGGAAGGCGATAGTCGGCAGGGCGGTGCAGGAGAAGATGAATATCTATATCCCGAATAAATTCGGCTATAGGCAGGGATTCGGGATTACCGCGTTTGACAAAAACGGCAGTGAGATAACTGTCGGGAACAGGGAGCTTTTCGGTGCAGACGTCTCCGATGATGTTGAGCAGCAGATATCGAAGCTTGAATCAGAAGGCAAGACTACGCTCATAATAGGCGTGGAGGGTAGTGCGATAGGGCTTATCGCATTGTCAGACACACTCAAAAAGGATAGCAAGAAGGCAATAGGGGCTTTTCAGAAAGATGGCATTGAGGTATGGCTTGTGACTGGAGACAATGCGCGTGTTGCGGAATCCGTCGGAAGGCAGTTAGGGATAGCAAATGTGATTTCACAGGCCAAGCCCGAACAGAAGATGGAAAAGGTAGTTGAGCTGCAGAAATCAGGCAAGATAGTTGCGATGATAGGTGACGGGATCAATGACGCTCCGGCCCTTACAAAAGCAGACCTTGGAATTGCTATAGGCGCAGGGACCGAAGTTGCACTGCAGGCAGGCGGGATAATACTGATGAAGAACAGCATGTACGATGCTTACGTTACTCTTGAATTGAGCAGGAGGACAATGGCAAAGATAAGGCAGAATCTTTTCTGGGCTTTTGGCTACAATGCGGTGCTCATACCGATTGCTGCCGGCGCATTGATACCTGTATTCACAATAGGCATATATGGGGTGCTGCCCATGCTTGCGGCTTTTGCAATGGCGTTCAGCTCCGTTACCGTAGTCTCGAATTCTTTGCTTCTGTCAAGGTTCAAGGCGCATTAGGGCCTTTTAGCAGTATGCAGGCTTACCTCTTATCCCTGTAATTATAGGAAAGCGTGTTGTACTCCCCAGTATCATATGCGCATATGCCGGCCTCATGCCATAGGATGAATTCTTTTATTCCGCAATCAAGTGCTGTCTTGCTGCATATGGTGCAGTACGGCTCGCCTGATTTTGCCATGCCTCCGTCTTCATCAAGCCTTATGAAGTATAGCCTTGAACCGTTTATCTTTCCGGGATTGTTCTTTAAGGAATCAAATACTGCCCTCTGCTCGGCATGCATGCAGCAGGTCTTGTCCGTAACGCGCTTGTCGTATGAATCCTTTGAATAACTGCATCTTCTCTGCGATCCGAGATCTGCAGGAGGGGAATTAAAGCCCGTGCCTATCACTTTCCCTTCGGCAACCACTATGCTTCCGCACTTGTGCCTTTCGCACGTTGCCTTCTCTGCAATTCCTGCAGCCAGATTAAGATAATGCATTGCTTCCTCTGCATCATTTCCTGATAAATAGCGCATGCATTAGACTTTTAGTATATGCTTAATAACATTTCTCAGCAACCTACTACTGATTTTGAGGAATCTTTATGCAAGGCAGAGAGATAGGTCTGATTGGACTAGGCAAGATGGGGAAGAATATAGCAATACAGATGCACAACAAGAAGTACAATGTCATAGTGTGGAACAGGTCGAAGGATCCTGTCCATGAACTGGAAAAGATGGGAATCGATAGTGCTGAGACTATAGAACAGATGGTCGGTAAGCTAAAGCCTTCCCGAACAGTATGGGTCATGCTCCCTTCAGGAGATGTAACCGTAGAATTCATAACAAAGCTTCTGGAGATCATGCAGAAAGGAGATACGGTAATAGACGGGTCAAACTCTTTTTACAAAGAATCATCTATGCTTTATGCAAAGGCAAAAGAGAAGGGGATAGACTACCTTGATGCGGGGTGCAGCGGAGGGCCAAGCGGCGCCCTGAACGGCATGTCGATAATGGTAGGCGGGGACAAAGAGGTATTTGAAAGATACGAGAGCCTCTTCAGGGAGCTCAGTGTCAATAATGGTTATTTGCATACTGGAAAGGCAGGGTCGGGGCACTTCGTCAAGATGGCCCACAACGCGATAGAGTACGGGATGATGCAGGCGATAGGAGAGGGCCTTGAGCTGATAGAGGCAGGGCCTTACAAGAATGATACTGACCTTGTAAAGGTGTGCAGGCTCTGGAACAACGGATCGGTAATACGGGGATACCTGATGGAGCTCTCTGAAAGGGCCCTTGCAAAGGATAGGCATCTCTCTTCGATTGCGCCGTATGTCCAGGACAACGGTGAAGGCAGGTATGCAGTGCATACTGCCATAGACTACGACATCCCCTTGGGAATAATAACCGACTCGCTGTATACGAGGTTTGAGTCGAGATCCGATAATAAGTTCCAGAGGAGGATGCTTGCTGCACTGAGGCATGAGTTCGGAGGCCATGATGTAAAAGCAGAGGAGAAGTAGATGACATATAATCTCGGTGCGGTTGGCTTCGGCCACTGGTTCAACAGACTATACGCAGGGCTCAAGAAGAGCAACGAGTTCAGGATAGCCAAGGTAGTTGGGGTAAGTGAAATAGGCAGCAAGATTGCGAAGCTAAGGGAGATAGGCCTCTCTGAAGATGATTATTACAGGGTTTCTGACGGCGTGCTTCCTGAGCGCTTCTATGATGATCTCGATATCGTACATATATCCGATCCCAATGAATATCATGCGGAGCAGACTATTGACTCGTTAAAGCATGGCAAATTCACAGTGACTGAAAAGACATGGGGCGTGAATAAGGAGGAATTTGATAAGGTAGCCGGTTTCATAGTTGAAAACGGTCTTGAACAGAAAGCCTATCTGCATCTGCATTACCTCCACAAACAGCTTACCCTGGATCTTGAGAGCATGCTGCAAAGATACACGGAGATGTATGGCAGGATAACAAAGGCTTCCGCGACTCTTTTCGAGACTTACAGCGATGAAGACGCACGCAGGAGCGGCTGGTTATTCTCCGGGAAAAGCGGAGGGCTGTTCATGGATACAGGGATACATCTCTTCGAAATAATAATAGCGGGTGCAAAGGCAGACAAGACGGAACTTAAGGAGGTCGGGCTCTTTGCGGTGAGAGAGGAGTACGGAACGGAAAACGCCACCGGGGTAGAAGCGGGCATAGGCATTTCAGGCAGGTTCTTTAAAGACGGTGCCACGGGATCTATACGGATAGCAAAAGGAGCGCCTGCAGAATCAAGATCCGCAAGATTCTATTTTGAGAGCGGAGCTTACCTGGATCTTTCGTATCTGCACTCGGATATCGAGTATAACTCTGATAAGAGAGGCATGTGGAAGCTTTATGACAAAGGGGAGTTGGTTGAATCTGGAGAGCCTAAGGGCCCTGACAATTCTGAGATATTTGTAGATCAGATAATAGACTTGTGCAAGGGGAATAGGGCTGGCCTGACTTTGAAAGAGATAAACCTGCTCTTTGATCCGCAGTGGAGATATCAAGAGATGGTGGATGGCTTGAGCATAGAAACTTCTGTGGAAGATGTTGGAAGCTTCTTGTCCCGTGGAGTGAATCTGGAATAAAGTCCATACTCATTTACTTTGCTCTTTACCATATTACCTGCGTAAGACATGCTCCTTTTAAATGCTTTTCTGCAGAGTAGGATTTTGGATTTAGTTGGGAATAGGATGGTTGAAGCGATAGATGTTTCAATTGCAGTTCTTCTTTTGATACCTTTAGTTGCACTTTTAGCAATACCTACTTACAACTCCGTCAGTCCGACTCTCGGCGGAGTGGCATTTTTCTACTGGTACCAGATATTGTGGATGCCCCTAGGCGCTCTCTGCTACTATATAGCTGCTCTGTTGTGGGAGAAAAAGGATAAGCGAGAGGAGAGGGAAGAGAGGGCGGCAAACCGCAAAGCAAGATCCAGAAGAAAGAGGAGATGACTAATGATTGATATCGTATCTATAATCGTCTTTATTGCTCTGTTCATAGTATTTGTATTCTTGGGTTTCTGGGGCGCTAGGTGGAGAAAGGGAGACTTGACAAAACTGAAAGAGTGGGGCCTGGCAGGAGGCAGGCTCGGAACCTTCCTTGGCTGGTTCCTCCTCGGTGCCGATATTTACACGGCTTATACGTTTATAGCAGTGCCGTCGTCATTATTTGCGAAGGGTGCAATATACTTCTTTGCTGCTCCGTATGTCATAATCACATATGCGTTTGCGATGTGGGCGATGCCCAGATTCTGGAAGATCGCGAACAAGCACGGCTATGTAACGATGGCGGACTTTGTAAAGGGTGTATTCAACAGCAGGCTTCTTGCAGTATCGATAGCCCTTGTCGGCATAGTGGCTGAACTGCCATATATTGCGTTGCAGATAGTTGGCATGCAGGCCGTGCTCATAGCCCTTCTGGGAAGCTTCGGTGCAGTAAACACCATCATAGAATTCTCGCTCATACTCTCATTCATAATATTGGCAGCTTTCACATGGACAAGCGGATTGAGAGGAGCTACCCTTGCAGGCATTCTGAAGGATGCCCTCATACTGGTCAGCGTCGTCGCAGTAGTTGTTGCGGTAGCAACCCTTGGGGACTTCCATACTGCGTTTGTAAACGCCTCTGCTACGAGCGTGCATTACTTCACGCTGCCTTCAAGCCTTTATAATGCATATTGGAGCTTATTCGTATTCAGCGCACTTGCACTGTATTTGTATCCGCATGTAGTCAATGGAACGCTTGCACAGAAGAGTGCAAAATCAGTAAGGAAAACGGCTTCGCTGCTTCCTTTATACAGCATAGGCCTTGGACTCCTTGCAATGTTCGGCTTCATGGTTTATGGAGTGCCTGCAGCACTGCACTATGTCAATAGCTTCCCTTCATCCATACAGGGCACCCAGGTGGTCCCTGGATTAATACTCACACTGCTCCCATCATGGCTGTCAGGAGCGGCGCTTCTCGGAATATTCATAGGCGGCCTTGTCCCTGCTGCGATAATGGCAATAGCCGCGGCGAACCTCTTTACGAGGAATATTGCAAAGGAGATAAAGCCGGACATATCCCCTAAAGGTGAGACAAAGATAGCGCAGGTCTTTGCAGTGGTCTTCAAGTTCCTTGCACTCGGTTTTGTCTTCATAATACCTGCTACTTATGCGATACAGCTCCAGCTATTCGGGGGTATATTGATACTGCAGGTCCTGCCTTCCTTTATCTTCGGTATGATAACGAAGAATCTGAACAGAAGAGCATTGTTCTTAGGGCTTCTTGCAGGCGTAATATCTGGAATATACATAATGGAGGCTGCGAATAGTTATGCCACATGGACAACTACGCTGGTAGGCACCGGATTAGGGCCTGTATTCATAGGCATGATAGCCCTTGCAATAAACATAATAGTAGTGCTTGCAGGAACTTGGATAGCAAACGCCATGAATATAACAAATGCGCTGCCTAAAAACGCAGACGTGTATTGATTCTGTGTACGGAAACCAGGTTGTTTTTAATAGCAGGGAGGAGACGGGCAAACTTCTTTCTGAGAAGCTATTGAGGCTTCAGTTAAAAAATCCGATAGTCATAGCCATACCCAGGGGAGGCGTAGTCGTAGGATGCGAGATAGCGAAGCGAATAGCTGCAGAGCTTGATATCATCGCTCCGAGAAAGATGCCTGCGCCGCACAACAATGAACTTGCGATAGGCGCGGTGATGCATGATGGCAGCATCTTCCTCAATGATGAGGTAATAAAGGCGAGCGGGTCCTCACCTTCTTATATAGAGAATGAGAAAGCGGCCGGGATTAGGGAGTCTTCCAGGAGGCTTGAGCAGTACAGGGGAATAAAGACGGAACCCTCTTTGGAGGGCAGGGATGTGATACTTGTAGATGACGGAGTTGCAACAGGATCTACCATGGAAGTTGCCATAATTTGGATAAAGAAGCATAATCCTTCAAGATTGATAGTTGCAATACCTGTGATACCTGCAGGCATACTCGCAAAATTAAAAGGGATTGTTGACAGGGTAGTTTACGTAGAGGCTCCTGAAAACTTCTATGGGATAAGCCAGTTCTACAGGATATTTGAGCAGGTAGACGATAAGGAGATTATAAATATGCTGCAGGAATTCTGGAAGGATGGGCGTAAATAACTGTTCACTGTGCTGCTGCTCCTTGAATAGAAGAATATTTATATCATCTTGGTTATAATCTGCTCTAACTGCATTGGCGACGTGCAGATAGGCAGGCATCATCTCATGTAGATCAGATAGGGAGCAGTAACCTTGCTGGAATATTTTGGGATATAGCTTGCCTGATCATCATTAGTGATTATATGAAACATAAAAAGAAAACCGCACTGTTAGCATTGACAGGAGTCATGGCATTATCCAACGGGCTAGATTTAGGCAGAAGATACTTTGACATGCCAACAGACCAGGAGGTAAAGGTTTTGACAAAGGTCCAGGCAGATTCGCCTGATGAAAAGAATAAGCCGGTTTCCGATAAACAGATCAGCGTTGAAGAGATAACGAAGCTGGCAAAAGAGGCCGGAGATAAATACAGGATAAGCCCGAGCCTTATCCTTGCAGTTATAAAAAGCGAGTCTGACTTCCAGCCTGAAGAGGTCAGTTACAAGGGAGCGGTTGGCCTTATGCAGATAATCCCGAAATACACAGAGTACACTGCAGAGGAGCTGAAAGATCCGAGGATAAACATCTTTACAGGAGCTAAGATCCTTAGGGATAATCTTGAGCAGTTCAAATCTGTAAAAAGGGCGCTTGAAGCTTACAATGCAGGAGGCACGCGCGTATATGACGACAGTGTGCCTGAATCGACACATGCTTATGTGAGGCGCACCATGCGCAATTATGTCACCTTCCTTATGAAGGAGCATGTGGCTGGCGGGTATGAAGCTGCTTATAAGAGAGTGTTGAGAGATAGCAGCATGATATTGGTCGGCTTCGGGAGCATACCCGGCATGCTAAGAGACAACCACTCTACCATATTCGGCAGCATGGCCGCACTCAACCTCAGGGATACTGTTTCACAGCAGTTCGTATCGAGCATAATGGAGATCAATTCGCTTTCTTCCCAGAACCTGACCATAGCCATTGGCATAGGCGCATGCGTTTCCATCTATCTTTACCACGACAGACTCGTAAAGCCGCTTATGAAGCCGTTTGACAGGACAGGAGTGCAGTGTGCTGCGCAAACTGCATGATCCGTGCGTTTCCCGAGCCTTTCCGATGGCAATATTGCAGCTTATCGGCGTTTGCTATCGGGAATGCAGTAAAATAGCATAAGGCATCAAACGATGCCAATAGCAAAGCTCTTTATACCATAGCATTAGATTATATTAGAGATAAGGCACATATTATAGCAAAATGTGCTTTCTTTACCTACGGTGTAATAGTGGAATTCAAAGAGATGCAATTGAAGCCTGAATTGATAGAGGCGCTTCGCAGAGTCGGCTTCATAAAGGCGACAGAGGTGCAGAGCGCTGCGATACCTATCCTTCTTCAGGGAAAGAGCCTGATAGCAAGGGCGAAGACAGGTACGGGCAAGACAGGCGCATTTATAGTGCCGATAATGGAGATGCTTAGCGGCTCCCGTAAGATAGAGGCGCTCATAATAGTGCCGACAAGAGAGCTTGCTTCGCAGGTATCTACATTCGCACAGAAGGTCGGAAGCCATATGCGCGTATACACTACAACAGTATATGGAGGGGCATCGATAAACGTGCAGACGCAGGCGCTCAGGTCAAGGCCCAACATAGTTGTCGGGACTCCTGGAAGGCTGCTCGACCTGATAAAGCATGGTGCCCTCGATCTTGATGATATAAAGTACCTGGTACTTGATGAAGCTGACATAATGCTCGATATGGGCTTTATAGAGGATGTTGAGGAGATAATCTCATACACGCCTAGGGAGAAGCAGATCATGCTCTTTTCCGCAACCATGCCTAAAGAGGTAGTCAAGATAGCTGAGAGGCATACTGTGCCCGGGCAGCTGACAAGCATAACCGTTGGTGAAGAAGAGGATCTTACGGTAAGCACGATAAAACATTATTATACGGTAGTGCCTGCACGGTTGAAGTTCTCGGCTCTGCTCGCATACATTAAGACCTATCAGCCCAAGAAGGCGATAATCTTTGCAAGGACGAAGTACCAGGCTGATGCGCTCCACAGGGTTCTGGTAAGCCAGAATTACAATGCAATACTGATGCATGGCGGGCTGACGCAGGCTATGCGTGAGAGATCACTGAGCGGCTTCAAGGGAGGGGCACAGTTCCTGATAGCCACTAACGTAGCTGCAAGAGGGCTTGACATAGCAGGAGTTACAGATGTGATAAACTTCAGCGTGCCTGATGACCCTAACGTTTATGTCCATAGAGTGGGCAGATCGGCGCGTATGGGGAAAGAGGGAAGGGCCATGATAATAGCAGAACCTCTGGAAAAGCGGGATCTTGACAATATAAAGGATTATGCCAATGTTGACATGAAGAAGATTGAGCTTGACCTTGAGCCTTTCAGGAACCTCCACTTCCCGATAAACGAGAATGGGGGCTTCAGGAGGAGAGGGGGCTTCCATGGAAACAGAGGAGGGAGATATGCCGGCGGGCACCGTGACGGCAATAACCAGCATCATGGGAATGACAACAGGCACCGCGGCAGCAATAGCGGCCAGAATTATGGGAATGATAGGCAGAGCCATGATAATGATAACAGACATCGTGGAAACAGCGGCCATCATGGGAATGACAACAGGCGCGGAAGGAACTTCCACAGGCAGAGGCAGACCTAAAGCATGGTATAAAATCTGCGGGCTTTACCCGCAATAAATAAATTAGCATTAGTGCGACGCTGCATTAAGAATGCAGCGTGCGCAAAACAGATTATTTGCCTCCTATCTTGAACATCTTTGTACCGCACTCTGGGCACTGTCCAGACATGGCCTTCTTTCCGTTCTTCATTGTTACTTCCTTTGCACTCTTCATTTCGCGCTTTTCCTTGCACTTAACACAGTATGCTTCCATATTATCTCCTAGCATATATTACGATAGGTTATAAAATATGCTTGCTTGCTGCCTTTTCCAGCCAATAGCAGGCTTTTTATCAGAAATCACGGCCGGAATAAAGCAGAATGACGACAGCTGCGAATGCAACCGCAGCGGCATATAGATATGAGTAATAGGGATTCAGGGTGTAAAGTATGCCCATGCCGATGTTTGCTACAAACAGGCCTATGCTCCTTGAAGAGGTAAGGTAGCCAAACGTCTTTCCCTGCTCGCTCTTAGCAGTTACTAAAGAGATTATGGTGGGTTCAAATGTCTCTATAGCCCCCAATGATACTCCAAGAATTGCAACTGCAAGATATGAAAAGAATACATTTGCTGAAAGCAGGTAGTAGAGTGCAAGCATTAGCGAGGCTACTGCTGCAAGGAGATAGCCGAGGAAGGCAAGCCCCTTCACCATATTGAATTTCCGCGCCTGCCTGCCCATGATGTATCCTGCGGCTGCGGAGAATCCCAGATAAACCATGTATGAGAGTATGCCAAGAAGGTCACTGCCCGCACTTGAAGCTATCGTTATTATCGGGAATCCAAGGCTGTAGGAGCTGAAGCCGAACAGGGCTGTGGAGATAAGCACGCCTTTCATCGTATCTGACTGCATCTTGCCCCTTTTGGACTGCCTGGTAGCAACTGGCTTGCTTTTCTGGCTTTTTTTCTTTAGAGCTTTGCTCCTTACAAAGAGAAGGCACAGGGTTGACAGCGCTATAGGAATTGCGGTAAATATGAATATTGACTGCAGGCTCAGCTTCATGTATAAGAGTATGAGAAGGTATGCAACAGCCACCACCCCTCCGCCTACGTCAAGCGCATGCAGGAAGCCGAAAGCCCTTGGCCGCTCAGCCTTGGTAGTTGACTCGGAGAGCATCGCCCTTCTTGGCGGTGATCTGAAGTTCCTCGCCCACCAACCTGTCGAATATGTTGCAAGAGCCTGGATTGCAGTAGTTGCAAAGGTTAGCAGAGGCAGTATGAGTATGAATATGTTTCCAAGGATCGTCACTCTCTTCCTTCCCAGCCTGTCTCCCAGTATGCCCCCTGCAGTGCTGAAGAGCGCACCTATGCCGTATGCCAGGGCATACGCTATCCCCAGATAATAGACGGGAGCATGCAGAACAAACACAAGCAGTATAGGGAAGCCTGCAAGTATCGCCTGATAGCCCATGTCTGCAAAGAAGGCAGACATGCTGATCAGCAGCACGTTCCTGTTTATCCAAAACTTCTGCTTTGACATGAATTCACAGCTGCTTGTATCTGAAGCATGAGGTTATGTGATCATTCACCATGCCCGTAGCCTGCATGTGCGAATAGCATATGGTTGTGCCGACGAACCTGAAACCTCTTTTGACAAGGTCTTTTGAGATGGAATCGGATTCCTTAGAGTGTGTGGGGATTTGCTTTATGCTCTTCCAACTGTTCCTTATCGGCTTGCCGTCTACGAATTGCCAGATGTAAGAATTAAAGCTGCCGAACTCCTCCTTTACCCTGAGGAAGGCTTGGGCATTTGATACTGCAGAACTTATCTTAAGCCTGTTCCTTATTATCCCGGGATTGTTCAGAAGCGACTGCGTCTTTTTACTATCGTATCTCGCTATCTTTTTAGGGTCAAAATTGTCGAATGCCTTTCTGTAGTTCTCCCTCTTCTTTAGAACAGTTATCCAGCTAAGGCCTGCCTGCGCCCCTTCCAGTATGAGAAACTCGAAGAGCTTCCTGTCATCATGCAAAGGCACACCCCATTCCTTATCATGATATCTTATATACAATGGGTCTGAAGCGGACCACTGGCACCTTTCAAGCACATCCTGCATGCAAGCACAATTAATAATTGGAATGTAAAATTTAAATTAGTATTAATGACAGGATTTATCTTTTTATACGGCTCTTATTGTTAAAAAATGTGACGAAATGACTGAACACCATCACATGTGGGGAGAAGATGCTGCGAAGAGATTGCTTAGCAAGGACAGAGAAATGTTTGAAGACGCATCAGTTCTTGAAAGCATCTTTGATGATTCTAAGAGAATAATGGCAGATCTTGGCTGCGGGCCTGGCTTTTATGCCAAGAAGCTGAAGGAATTCGCATCAGTACTGTATTGCATAGACAGCAGCAAGGCGATGCTCGCCGTAGCAAGGAAGAATTTGAATGGCAAAAATGTAAGATTCATAGAGGCTGATTCTTCAGATATACCTCTTTCCGATTCTTCCGTAGACGTGCTATTCATGGCGAATTCCTTCCATGATATGGATAAAAAACCTACAAGCAAAGAGGTCATGAGGATTCTAAAGCCTGATGGAATGATAGTCATTATAGACTGGGAGAAGAGTGGAGATGGAAAAGAAGAGCGCGGACCTCCAGCATATCTTAGAATGTCTAAGGAAGATTACCTGAAGTTTTTCCCGGGATTCGGCATAAAAAAAGAGTTTACTCCTGGCAGGGACCACTTCGGGATAGTATTAGAAAGATAGTATGGACTCTGCGGG